>JAYYFM010000075.1:0-5661 GCA_036158745.1 Thermoplasmatota archaeon | reverse complement strand
CGAGTCATGCATGGTAACAGAGGCCATATTGTTAGGACCTGAGAACGGCCTCCTGCCAGGGACAATCCAACTCCAACATCAAATAATGAATAACTCTTCTATCTCAGAAGAGAACTTTTCCGTAACTTTCAGAGAAGACGTGCACAATCAGCCAAACCCAGAAGTAGTACTGCCCCAGATGCCTCAAGATAATTCCGTAGATGGGAATAGGGACGTATTATTGGTAATTCTTCTCATATCTATAATGGGGATTCTGGCAATCTCTCCTAGCCTGATTACTCGTGATTAGGATTTCGTCCCAACGGTTTGACTCAATAATGAGGGGCCTCTCCGATTGATTCAGGGCGCTTAGATCAGCCTGGAAGAGCGTCTGGTTTGCAACCAGAAGGCCGGGGGTTCAAATCCCCCAGCGTCCACCACCTTTTGTTCAGGTTTGATAGATTGAGTACAATTTGTTGATTGGATTTGGTCTTTGTGTTCAATGATATATATTGATTATTGAGTTTTCTTAAGTATTACCCGTCCGAGGAACAACCATGTCGTATGCACCTGCCGATTATGATTTTGGGGACTCCTCCAATTACGCCTTTGCTGAAACAATTACTTGCGCTAATGATGAAGCAAGAAAAATGTTCGTCGAAGCTTATGGCCATATGCTGAATTATAACCACGAACAAGCCATTGCATGTTTCATGGCAACCACAGAACTTGACCCTGAATGCGCTATGGCATGGTGGGGAATCGCATACTGTGTTTCATCCAACTACAACTGGTCACCAGGACTTGGTTCAGGATACGATCCCATTCAACAAGCGCTCAAGGTGATGGGACACTGCTCGGAACTCGAACAGGATCTCATTCGTGCACTTTCGACACGACACTCTGAGGAGGCTCGTGACGCTGCAGATCCATCCGTTCTCAACATGGGTAACGACCCAGAACTGAACGTCGCCTTCGCAGAAGCCATGGCTCCGTTGTACGAGAAGTACAGCGGCAATCTCGATGTCACTGCGATTTACGTCGAGGCTCTCATGAACCTCAAGGCTTGGCAACTCTGGGACAAGAATACCGCAACTGGTGAAATTACGCCTGCAGATGACAACACGCTCCTCCTCGTTAAGATCATGGAAGATGCGTTCGAGAGCAGTGAGGAAGCCAAGGTTCACCCTGCACTCTGCCACTTGTACTGCCACGCTCTGGAACTTTCACCGTTCCCAGAGCGAGCACTTCCTGCAGCTGATGTTCTCCGAACACGAATGCCAGGTCTTGGCCATTTGGTCCACATGCCCTCACACATCGATGCTTGGGTTGGGCAATGGAAGGAAGCCATCGACTGCAACATCGCTGCAGTTGAGGCGGACGATCGCTACGTCGAACTGACTGGTAATGAATCGCAATTCTACAAGTTCTATCGAATGCACAACCACCATTTCGTCGTTTGGTGTGCCATGTTTGATGGTCAATACGAGACGGCCCTGAAGTATGCACGCAAGGCTGTCGATACGCTCCCCGCTGGTGATGAAAACGGTGGCGCTCAATTCATGCTCGCTGGAATCATTCCAATGGGGGCCATTTTCTTGGAATCCTACGTAACCATGCCTTGGCACGTTATGATTCGCTTCGGAAAGTGGGATGAAATCCTAGCTGAACCGATGTACGATGACAAGGACGTCTTCCCTGCAACCATCGCCACACAACACTATGCACGTGGTGTGGCCTACGCCTCTAAGGGCATGGTTCCAGAGGCAGAAGCAGAGCAAGTCTTGTTCAAGGAAGCGTTGCAAAATCCTGCCCTTGCAGGTCGCATGATGCACAACAATTTCATGTACCAAGATCCAGCAGAAGGACCTTCAATTCTCAATGTTAACGCTTCGATTCTCGAGGCTGAAATCGAGTACCGTCGCCAGTTCCTTGCAAAGGCCAACGGTGAAGCGTACGACTTTACCGCAGCCTTTGATGAGTTGCGACGTGGTGTCAATCTCTCGCTCAACCTTGCCTACAACGAGCCGTGGGGTCAGATGCAACCTGTTCGGCACATCCTCGGTGCATTGCTGTTTGAACAAGGTCACATCGAAGAAGCGGAAGAAGTCTATCGTGCAGATATCAAACTCTGGAAGGACAACATGTGGGGTCTCCTCGGTCTGAAGCTCTGCCTCGAAGCCCGTGGCGATGCTCCTGAAGAACTCGCAGAAGTTACTGCTCTCTTCAACGAACGCAGTTCTCGTGCAGATATCGTTCCTGCCAAGACCTGCTTCTGTGCTCAGGATGCATTGGCGAAGTCTTGCTGTGACTGATTTCTTCCATCGGCGTTACTGTGAATGATTATTCCTCTTCTTCGAGAGCGGCCGTCAGTTCAGAGAGGTCGATTCGGTTGTCATCGTTCGCATCCAATGCCTTGATGATCATCGAAACTTGACCGGGCGACAAGGCATCTCCGAGGTGCTCAAGAAGTCCCTTGTACAATTCAGGGCCATTGATTTCACCGTCATCGTTCGCATCGATGGAGGAAAAGATATCTCCAGCTGTTTGGTTGCTTTCCTTCATTGCATTTTTCAGGTTCGAAATTGCTTCTTCCGCAGTCCATGAATCATCGTTTGACATATACTCTCGTCGTGTCGAGCGTTGAATAAATGTTCCGAACCCATCGCCTTCAAGCCATCGAATCCACCGCAAGACCCCTTTCTACACCAAGATTGGACGATTTTGGCCAAAATTAGTATCCACTAAGGTCATTACGGGGTAGATGACAGGTTCTCTCATGCGCGCCAAGGCTGTACTGCTTGCCCTGCTCATGGCTACCGTTTCCCTCTCAGGTTGTTTTGGAGAGGAGGAGATCATTCCTGAACCAGTTCCGGTTGTTGAAGAAGATGTTAGAATCTTTGTCACTGACAAAACAGGAGGCTCCCTCGGTATGACGCCAATCAACATGACGTTCCAATTCAGTGATGTGGGAGAAACCGGAAAAGAACCTAGCATTGGTATCACATCCAGTGGTTGCATTTTCTTCATCGCCATGGAGAAGGTTATGCGTTCTTGTGATGGTGGTCAGTCCTGGGAAGAGTCGCAAGATCCAGTTGCATGTTCTCCAACAACCAGTGATCCCTACGGTTGGGTCGACCCAATCACAGACCGCGTGTTTGGCGTCCAAATGATTGGTTTGGAAACGTCATGGATTTGTTGGAGCGATGATGATGGCCAAACGTGGATGGGTAACCCGCACGATTCTGGAACAACACCACTCAACGATCACATCAAACTGGCAAGTGGCCCTTGGACGGATTCAGGCTATGGAGCTCTCGGACAATTTACGGGCGGATTCTATGAGACAGCAGTCTACTACTGCTACAACAAACTCGCAGGCATTTTCTGCTTCACGAGTTTTGATGGTGGTGCAACGTTCGAAACAGGTGGACAGATCATCGGGCTTGCCACAACCAACGGCGGTCTACACGGCGCCATATCGACCGCTCCTGATGGAACGGTCTACGTCACACCTCGTGTTGCTACTCCAACCGTCATCGTCTCGAAAGACAACGGCTTTTCATGGTTCGAACGTACGATGGGTTCAGACGTGAATACACCAAACCCACGAAAGAATTCTGAGGTTTCTACCGACACCGATTCAAACGCATATCACGTATGGACTGGTGCAGATGAAGGCGTCTACATGTCGAGGTCGACGGATTCCGGCGAAACATGGGAACAAGAGAGCATTCGTATTTCACCCGCAGGTGTCATCTCAACAGTCTTCCCTCAAACGGATGCAGGCGACCCCGGTCGAATCGCCATCACCTACCTCGGTAGCGAGAACACCGAGATGCTCAATCAATCCGATATTGACGGCAATCCTTGGAATGGGAACGCCCATTATGCTCCGAACAATGCAACCTATCACCTCTACATCACGTTCAGTCTGAACGCCCTCGATGAGAACCCTACCTTCCACACCTATCGTGTCACAGATGATCCCGTACAAGTCGGGTCGATCTGTTTGAATTCTGGCGATTGCCGAGACATCGGTGGTTCAAACCGTAACCTGCTCGATTTTAACGACCTACACATCGACCGACAAGGACGTGTCTACGTTGCATTTGCTGATGGTTGTACAGATGGCTGTGCAGACAATCCGAACGCTACTGCAGCAGATTCGAGAGATGGTCGTGGTGCTGTTTACTATCTTGCATCAGGGCCAAGTCTCTATGTCGCAGATGGAGAACTTGACCCGCTCTATTGAATCAAACCGATGCAATTGGTTGGTTGAGTTTGATGGATTGCATTAATTGTTTGAATTCCATTCGTGCTTGAGCAATCTGATCTTTGCACGCCTTGATTCGTGCCTTGTGGGCTTCCTTGCGTCGCTTCCAAGCCTCTTTCGACTCTTTCTTTCGTTCCATCTTCGCAAGTTTGTATTCTTCTCTACGCTTCATCAAATCGGTGAAGCCTTTTCGGAGTTGTTGAACGCATTGGGTGAGTTTGACTTGAACCTCGCTCGATACATCGTCGCTTCCGGATGACTGTTCGAACGCTGTCTTCATCTTTTGAGACTCAATCGATTTCTTTGGAATCTTATGCAAATCTTTGGTCATGCCGAACCACGATGCTGCCTTGATCCACCACTTTGATGGGTCCCAATGGTACCACTTGTGTCCATTGCGATAGTCGGCCTGGAAGGTGTGGTGGAAGTTGTGGTACCCTTCTCCAAAAGTGAAGAAAGAGAGAATCGGTGAGTCACGGGATGTGTTCGCTGTTGAGTATGGTTGTGTCCCCCACGTGTGAGCAGCTGAGTTGATGAGGAAGGTGGCATGGTGAACAACGACGACTCGTAGGAAACCACCGTAGATCATGCCTCCAAGGAATCCATGGGTTCCGCCAAGTGCGAGATAACCGACTGCGCCAGGCAAGACGATTCCGACCAAGAATCCAATAAGGAAGATGTGGCGATCTTGCCAAGCGAGAATCTTGTCAGATTGGAGGTCTTCAACGTGCTCAACAATTTCCTCACCCTGATCGACCATAACCCAACCCATGTGTGCCCACATGAATCCTTTCTTCACAGTGTAAGGGTCTTCTTCTTCATCGGTCTTGAGATGGTGTCGTCGATGATCGCTACACCACTTGATGGCTGAATTCTGGAAGGCTGCTGCACCGAACAAGGCATAGAACAAACGCATGGGCCACGCCGCTTTGTGGGTGCGGTGACTAAACAATCGGTGATATCCTGCAGTAATCGAGAGTCCACAAGCAAGGTAAAATCCAACGAAGATGAGTGGTTCGACCCATGAAATCCCGTATTTCAGACTGTAAAAAACGACGCTCACAATGGCTAGGAGCGGCATTCCTATGAGGAAACTGGAGTTGATGACGTTGAGGGAATTTCGGTGTTCCATGGCACACCGATTTGCTTAGACTCTTTGATATTGTCTGTTGTTTGTTGAAACAACGCTGTAATTTTGCTGAGACTGATTCTAACGAGAGTGCTGCTGTTTAGGTGGTATCCTTTTATATCCGGGTCCGCCGGATTTTGCTTGGGGTTACCATGGACTATCAACAGTACCTCGATGAAATCAATGCCCTCAACGATTACATTCGTTTGGCGATCGCTATTTTGCTCACTCTGTTATCGCTGGTACTTGCCAAGTACGCAGTCATCCGTCCTTGGTG
>JAYYFM010000074.1:0-5803 GCA_036158745.1 Thermoplasmatota archaeon | reverse complement strand
GCTCTCCAATCTTTGCTCCTAAACCACGAATTTGATCGTCTGAAACGTCGTGTGTGGTCAACATCGGTTTGATGTGATTCAGCAGGTTTGGCTTTTGCTTCCATCGTTGATAGCGAACGTTCTGGATTTCCCCATGAACGCCTTTGGTGACATGCATCGTTTTCAGAGCAGACTTGAGATCGTCGAGAATGCTTGTCGATGCCATTCCTCCCATGTGGATGAAGCAATTGGAATCGACCACGTAGGTGACCATGCTCGAACCAGTTCAATCCGAATCATAATCCTTGAGCCGAATGGACGGCTAGAATCGCATCGACAAGAGGAGCAATGGTAGCACTGTTTGGATAGGGTGAAACGACGTCTGCAGCATCTCGAACATCGGCAAATGGCGTCCCAACTGCAACCGACCAGCCCGACATAGCAAACATCGAGAGATCGTTTGGGGCATCTCCAACGGAGAGTAGTTCAGAGGCCTCGATACCCATTCGCTCGAGAATCATGTCTAAGCCACTGCCTTTGGAGAGATGTGGCTCCATGAGGTGAATCGCAAAGCCGGTTCGAACAACGTCAAGATTGGACCAATCGCTCCGATCAATGGATGATGTGACCAATCGAAGATCCTCATCTTTGAACAGACACCATTCGCTCTCTCTCCAAGCGTTGGTTTGAATGCCTCTCGCGTCGATTTCGGAATGTTGCGATTGAAGCCATTCTGCAGCTTTCTTTGCTTCCTCCCCGGATGCTCGAACCAAGGGTTCATCCCAATCTGGATGCCACAGTACGCCACCATTCTCACAACACATAGGGCCACTGAGTCCGATAAATCGCCATAGCCCATACGTGATGGCACGGACGTTCCCAGTTGCAAGGATGACAGGAATGCCTGCATCCTCCAGTCGTCGCAACGCTTCAACTGCATGCATGTCCAAGCGCTTGTTTTCGTCGGTCAACGTTCCATCAATATCGAAAGCGACGACACGAGGACACCAACCCGGCGGAAGCCACTCCATACACTAACCAAATGCTGATGTCTCAAGAAGATTCTCACCATATGACAAATCACGATATCACAGCCTTAATCAAACAGGAATTCAACAGTATTCTCATGGGGGGAGACAGTGAGGACGTATTTTTCTCGCTGGAGGATGATGAACCTCAAGCCAACGGTGAAAAAATAGTTCCACCCCCATCAGAAGAGGTTCTCGAGTCCGTTGTGGTTCTCGATTCCGAAATTGTCGAACAAGCGACCGGCTGTTACACGGTTGAATGGCCTCTGGTTGGTATGGATTGTCCGGATTGTGCCGGTAAAGCCATGACTGCGCTTCGAATTCTTCCACAGGTAAAATCACCAACCGTTTCCGCAACACGGGGCGACGTGAAACTTGAACTCGATTTGGAAAAAGGATCGCTTTCTGAAGTTTCAAGCGCGCTTCGCTCACTTGGACACGCTCCTGATACGGAACATCATCATCTCAAAGGAGTCAAGGCCGAAAACGTTGCAAAACGCAACAACACGACGCTACGTGATCTTAAGCGATTGTTCTGTCTACAGCCGGGGATTCTTGATGCAGAGATCGAAAAAGACGGACGAATTCTCCTTCAGATGGTAAGTGCAGCGGACAAAGAATTGATCAAGAAGCGGGACAAGGCTATCGCTCATGTGTGCGGTTCCGAGCCAGAATATGTCACTGCAATTTCCAATCGTCTTCGCCCAGACCAGATTCGTCTGCTGGGAGCAGCCTTCGCTCTACCGATTCTGTTTGCTCTCTTTGTTCTTGAGTTCCTTGGAATCGAAGGATGGATTCCTGCCTTAATTGCGATTCCTGGCATTCTCGCATCGAGTTACCAGATGTTCAAGCAGGCTCTGGCAAGTATGATTTCACTTCAGTTGGGATTCCAAGTCCTGACAAGTCTCGCTGTGATTGGAGCCTGTGGCCTCATGATGTGGGAGGAAGCGCTCATCGTTTCTATCCTCGTTGCTGTCACTGTTCACCTCGAAGGTGATGCCTTGATGAAAGCTCGAGAAGCCATGCAGGGTGGTTTAGATCGCCTACCTAGGGTCGCTCGTAAAGTGCACCGGCACAAACAACCGAGTTTTAATCCAACAAACATTTCGCTCGGATCGCTCTCAATCATGCCACAGACCAATTCACTCAAGCCAACGAATGTTGGACATGAACCGCAACAGATTCCAATCGATCTTCTCCGGAAAGGTGATTTCATCGAAGTCCGTAGCGGTGAACTGGTCCCTGCAGACGGACGAGTCGTTGAGGGTACAGGTGCACTGAACAAAGCGCCATTGACAGGTGAATCGGTTCCAGTTGACATTGATGAGGGCGACTTCGTACAAGCAGGTCTCGTTTTATCGCGTGGACCTGTGGTGCTCGAAGTGGAGGCTGTTGGCGAGAATACGCAACTGTTCGAGCTGATTGAAACTGTTCACACTTATCGAGATGAACCACCTCGATTGCAAGCGGCCATTGAACGCTTCACAGCCATTTGGGTTCCCTTTGTCATCTTTGGAGCCTTCTTTGTGTACTGGTTCCTTTACCCAGAAAACTGGAAGATTGTTTTGTTGCTTTGGGTTGTCTCTTGTCCGTGCGCTCTGCTGCTTGCTGCCCCAGTCCCACACGCTGCAGCTCTGGCGAATTCTGCACAGATGGGCGCCATTGCTCGAGGCGGTGACGTTCTCGAACGACTTGCGAAAGTCAACCACGTATTCCTCGATAAAACCGGGACGCTCACGTCAGGAAAACCATCCATTGGAAAGGTCGTTACTGCGAAAGGTCGTCGCCGTGATGCTGCGATTGGACTTGCTGCGGGGATTGAAGCTCGCTCCTCGCACCCGTATGCTGAAGCACTTCGGGAGTTCGCAAACGAACAATCGATCAATGCTTCCAAAGTCACCAACATCAAAGACATCAATGCCGGGATACAGGCTACGCAAAACAAAGACGAGGTCCTGATGCTACGGCCTGATGCACTCGTTCAATACAAGATTGACATCCCTTCAGAATTGAAACATGAAGTTGTACTTGCCGAATCACAAGGTCATGGGGCATCTGTTCTCACTAAGGGTGGAAAGTGCGTTGCATTGTTCACGTTCGTTCATGATGACACCCGTCAAGGAGCAGATGAACTAATTCCAGAATTGCACAAGATGGGCATTCACGTACAGATTTTGTCTGGTGATCAACAAGGGGCTGTAGACCGCTTCGCATCCACTGTTGGCCTTCCGAAGACCGATGCCTTTGGCAATCAATCGCCAGAAGACAAAGTCGATGTTGTCCGAAGTCGTTCTGAAATAGCTGTCACAATGATGGTCGGTGATGGTTTCAATGATGCAGCAGCACTGGCCGTTGCTGACGTTGGTGTAGCCGTTGGCTCAGGAGAATCGGTCAACGTAGAGGCTGCAGATGTGATGATTCCTGGAGACGACCCGCGGATGCTTGCCGACCTCCTCAAGTTGGCCCGACGCACTGAACGCAACTTCAGGCAGAACCTTTCCTTTTCGATTCTCGTTACTGTCACGCTGGTGTATGCCGTCGTCAATGGATTCTATGATGCACTTTGGGTTGGCGTATTGGTGCATGAAGCCTCGGTCATCCTCGTGATTCTCAATGGGGCACGGCTCGCAGAAGGAACAGGAACCCTCACGTTGGTCAAGGAAACCTTCCTTGCAATGTGGGAGGCGACGAGGGCTGCACTTAATACAGGTCTGAAACAACTAAGCGAGATGCGAAGTTGAGAGGATATCTTCAAACGGAAGTAGGTTTGAGTCCTAATCGGTGAGCCGATGAGTAGAGTGAGGACAGACCCCTTGGTAGCAGCATTGACTCACCCAACTCGACAAGGGGCGTATCAAGCACTTTCGCAAACGACGGAAATGAGTACGGTGCAACTTCAAGCCGCACTCAACGTCGACCGTTACAACCTCTACCATCATCTCAAGCGTTTGGTCAAAGTCGGCCTTATCGAGAATCATCGCGATGTCGGACGTGCTCGCTGGTGGCGGATGGTCAAGGAAGTACCTCTCCCATCGATGGGTGGATCGGATGCTGGAAGAACATCTTCACCACTCGATGAATTGTCCAAGTTGACGCATGTGCATGCTATTGATCTCAAGGATTCAAGAGGCCAAGTTGGCGCCAAGCAATTGGTGCAGAAACTTGCTCAAGAGTACAACATTCCGCTGGACCTTCCATGGAATTTCCTTCCTGGAAAAATCATTCTTGTGGGAACAAAGAAAGACGATGATGAATGAATCCATTCACTGATGAATGAGCGAACAATCCAAAATCAAAAGCAGGATGGGACAACATGGACGAAGAATTCATCATCGAGTCGAGAATTGCTCCTCCACCTCTTTCGTGCCCGAAGTGCAATGGGCTGTTGCCTTCCAAGCTCGGCGAAATCCAGTGTGAACTGTGCGATGCCAACGTTCGTACAGATCACGAACCCACTCGAACCCAGTGGATGAAGGAACGTATTTCATGCCCTTCATGCTCGAAAGTACTCATCGCAGGAGTCGATGAACGACCAGCAGAATTGCGATGCGGAGGCTGTGATACGCAGTTCACCCTTGCAGCGAAGGTCATCCGTGTTGAGATTGAATGTCCTTCATGTCACCGAGGATTGCGAATGAAGCAACGGCCAGGCCAACGTACCATTACCTGTCCTGCTTGCGATACCGGATTCAAAGTGAGCTTCTGAGTTGTAACCATGAAATCAACGTTCAAGCTGACTGGGCTTGCAGATTACATCACGCTCACAAACGCCATGTTTGGAACGTTGTCCATCTTTTTCTTGATCCTTGCCGTTGATGATACACTCAGTGATCCGTATTCAGAAGGATTGGCAACCAAATACATCTGGATATCCATGCTCTGCATCTTCCTGTCAGCAGTTGGGGACATCGTCGATGGTCCAGTTGCTCGAAGGTATTCCAAACAGAAGTTGCTTGGAGGTTCTCTTGACATCATGTCGGATTGTCTTTCATTCTGTGTTGCACCTGCATTGATGATGTTCATCATGTTTGGTCGATGGGGTGAGGCAACACCATTCTGGACCATCTCGTTGGGTATTGCTGGTTTTTGGATAATCGCAACCGGAATGCTTCGACTTGCACGCTTTCAGCATGAACAGGGGAGCAATCTACCCTATTTCCACGGCTTATCCTCGCCAGGAAATGCGATGGTTTTGATGAGTGCAGCAGGTTTCATCTGGCTTCAACCGTTACTGAATGTTGGACCCGATTTGAAGAATGCAGAAATTTGTCTCGGTGAAGGTGTTGATTACGCCTGCCATGCAACACCAGGTCTTGACATCGTGATTCTTCCCATCATGTTCGTTTCAGGAGCTTTGATGATTTCCGAACGTCGTTTGTCGAAACTCAAAGGAGGATTGGACATGAAATTGTCCATTATCCAAATGATGTGTCTTCTCACTGCTATAATTTGGGCTCTCATTCGTACTGGTGCTTCCGATGTGAGTCTCGAACTTGGCGGCGATATTGCTCCCGCAGGTTGGCTGTTTTTCTCTTCAACTCTGCTCATCGTCTACTACATTGTCAAGCCACAACCACCGGAAGTTCTGCATGATGAAGAAGCCTGATTGCGCAAGTAAAAACCGTCTCTAAATCGCGCTTTTGTTCATGTTGAACGTCGCGCACCTTATGTAGGAAGAAAGGTCGATACATACTCGGATGGGATGCTATGAGTGCTAGCGAGAGCAGGCAGGATGATGCTTTGGACGCTGCTCGAAAGAAGCGTGCCAACGCTGACCGCCTCAGCCTTGCTGCCCT
>JAYYFM010000073.1:0-5851 GCA_036158745.1 Thermoplasmatota archaeon | reverse complement strand
CTTGCTGGTCAAACCATCGATGTGGAAGGTATGACCGAGCTATTGGTTCGCTCGGATTCATCCATCGATATGTGGATGAGCAGCGTTCTCATTGAAGGATCGATCAGCAACTTGAGTACGCCCAGCGTTTACTTGGCAGAAAACGGTTCGAGTTACTTCTGCTGGATGAACGACCTTGGTGAAGTTCGCATGGGTATCTACACGGCTGCAGGCGTCTTTTCACATTCACTCATCGATACGGTGAGTACCACTCATGGGCTCATTGGATGTTCTGTTGTTGCTGATGAATCCTACCGTCCACTGGCTCTGTTCGGAGACGGAGCCAACCTCAAGATGGCTCGCATGGCCTTTGAGGGACAAGTCTACACAACGGATACGTGGCTCAAGCGGACCATTGTCGAAGACCTATTCCCTGAATCAATGACGCTTCGACTCACTGAGGATGGCAATGAATTCGCCGTTGTTCGAACCTCATCAGGAGAATTGTGGCAGGTCAACAACAGTGGATTGCGCTGGTATCACAGTCTTCTTGACATCGGCCCTGTCGGTGATGAAATCGAATTGAAGATGGGGCAAAATGGTGTTGCAAACATCGCTTACACCCGTTCAGGCGAAGCCGTTCGCCTGCAAGTTGACGGCGATCAACGCACCGAACAGATTCTCGCTCGAGACCCAATTATTCATTCTGCGATTGGGCTTGATCTTGATTTGAACGGTCTTGCTCAAGTTGCGACGACATCCTTCGATTCCACCGAGACCGAACTTTCGATCTTCAAAAGTCTTGAAGACCAATCCACTGGACGACTTTCGAGTGAATCCATGCATCTGCATCAACTCTATCCGGACGTCGAAGAGGGCGCTGCAGGATACGGCGATTTTAACGGGGACGGATTTGATGATGTCGTGTTCACCCAACCCACCGCATCCGACAGTGGCTTGATGATCAACGGTCGTGTGATTGTTCTCTTTGGTGGAAACGAGAGTTTTGATTCCTCTGCACCCGTCGTACTGAGCGGTACTCAGACATCTGAATTGTTTGGTAGCGCTATTGCAATCGGGTCGTTCCTCGGAAATGGAATGACACAGCTTGTCCTCTCATCCCCTGGTTTCGACAATACAAGCAGACTTGGTGAACAGAACCATGGTCGTGTATCGATGTACGAGTGGAATCAAACACAGTTCGACCTAGTTTGGAGCGTAGCAGGAAACCACGAAGAGATGCTTGGCACAGATGTTTCACTTATTGATGATCTCAATGGTGACGGATACGACGATGTCATCGCACTCCAAGGCAACTGGAGCGATGAAACATCAACTGGCCGATTGTCTGTGTTTGAAGGATTCTCGGGTGGTCTGTCGTTGTCGCACAACATTACTGCAAACACCACAGGTCCATTCTTTGGACGTTCGATATCAAGTGGAGGTGACCTCAATGGAGATGGTTACGGTGACGTTGTCGTTTCAAATTCAGGAACCGAAGACTCGCCAGTTGGCTACTCTGCCATTGAGGTCTTTTACGGATCTGCTGATGGGCTCTCATCAAGTTCCGACAAAATCATTCAACGCTTGGCTTCAGGACAATTGTTTGGAACCGTTGTCGAAATTATCGATGATATCAACAACGATGGAATGGATGAATTGCTCGTCCAAGAATTCTCTCCTACTGGAGCTCCTCTGTACAGTGGTACAGTTCACATGTTCATGGGCAACACATCCGAAAACTTCTCCGAAACCCCTGACTGGACCAGTCAAGGCGAGGGTAACGAACGCTTCGGCTGGATGTTTGCTCCCGCTGGTGACGTGAACGACGATGGTTATGCTGACACGTTCATCGGTTCAGGGACAAGTTTCACGCCATCTGGCCAGATTAATTTGTATCTTGGATCAGCGGATGGGTTCGCATCAGCCGTTGAAACCATACGAACGGGAACTCCATCGGACCATCTTGGTCTTGTTACGCTTGGAGGCTTTGATTCGAATGCAGATGGTGCAATCGAATTCGTGTATTCCACGCGCAACGCAACTCGAGGTACGGCCTACGGTGTCGATATGATCACCGTGAGTAAGCAGGATTTCGATACAAGCCAATTCACGTTCCAAGGTGAGATGTCAGGACTCAAACTGACCACATCAAACCGTGGTGAGACTGCCATGATGTTTTCCTTGAACGCTTCATCAACGCATTCCTTAATTCACCTTGAGCACGTTGATGACGGTTCTCCTGGTGGCTCTTGGGTCACCGAAACGCTAGCCACGGACTCTATGCCGTTCCAATTTCAGTTCGATGTCTCTGCTTCGGGGCAACCCAAACTGGTCGTTCTCGACAATGTAAGCGGATACACGTACCACACGACCACATCATGGACTTCTCTGCATCAAGAGATTCGTACGTTCAATGACTTTGGGACGTATCCTGCCTCATCCATCGATGGGAACGGTGATTTGCACATGGTGTATTCCCACCCAACCATCGAGAAGATGTATTATTCTACGGAGACTGCATCTGGATGGTCCAACAGTGAGATTCTCTCGAACGCCAACCTTTCCTCTGCACCATCCTTGTGGTTCGATGGCGCAGATATGCACATCCTCTACCGTGATTCGAGCCTTGACCGACTCGAGCGAGTGACCAAGTCAGGAAGCACGTGGTCGACAGCCACAGAACTTGGAACGGGTGAAGCTGTGGGTGTTGAGCACGTTGCACTGCAGGTCCCATCAGGCCCCACACTGGTCGCAACAACCGTCAACAACTCGAGTGTTCACGAACTGCAGGTTCTTGACATCGACAACGATGTTTCAACCCCACTCACAAACTTCACTGATGGAGCAACACAATTGGCTATGTGCATCGATACGAGCAACACAGTTGTCCTACTCTCCCTCGATTCGAGTGGCGTTTTGGTCATGCACGAGCGAAACACAACAACGGGGATATGGTCCAACGTCTCCATGCAACAACTCAGCCCATCGACTGCGAACGACCTCTCATGCACGCAGCATGGCTCTTCCCTCCTCTTCGCAGTTCAATCCGCAACGGATGCCCTGTACGAACGCAACAGTACGGGCCATTGGTCCTCTTTCGGTGGCCAACCATTGTCCCATGCTGGTGGGGCGTGGAGTCTCGTATCGAATGGGCCAGGAGTCCTCCTGATGACTTCGACGCCAACAACGGACACTTTGCGAATCAACACCCTTCACCTTGATGGACGAAGCGAGGACCGATCTGTCTGGTCTTCGCACGAAATGAAGAACGTATTCACAAATGCCAACTTTTCCAGTTCTGTTGATTCGAACGGTACAATCGTGGTTGGTTACTACGATGCCCTCGATTTGGATGTTGAAATGTTACGATTCTATGCAGATGCTGATCGTGACCTCGTGTTCGATCGAATCGATGCCATGCCGAACGTTGGAGAACAATGGGAAGATGCCGACATGGATGGATTTGGAGATAATCCAACGGGGCCACTCTCCGACGATTGCCCTGCTGCTTCGGGAATTTCGTACTTCTTTGTTCAAGGCTGTGCTGACTATGAACACGACGGTTTCGCAGACGACATCGATTCGTGCGATACCAACAAAGGTCGTTCCGTCTTTGACCGATTTGGATGCCCAGATTACGATGAGGACGGTTGGTCGAACAACGATGGACAATGGATACACGGCGACCGATTCCAACAAAACTGGAAGCAATCCAAAGACAGCGATGGTGACGGCGTTGGTGACAACTACGGTGTTGACTGTTGTGATGCTATCTTTGGTCTATCTGGTGCAGTTGAGACCAGTCCGGGTGATAAATTCCCATACAATCCAAGGCAATACAAGGACTTCGATGGTGATGGATTTGGTGACAATGAATCCGATACGTTAACCGGTGACTTCTGTCCATGGGACTACGGAACTTCCTATCGTGATCGCAACGGTTGTCCAGATTCAGATGGTGATGGAGCGAGCGACGCAAACAACATCGGTGGAATCAATTGGGGTATCGACCAAGGTGCTGATAAGTGGCCAGACGATCCAACTCAGTGGGCTGATACGGACGGTGATGGCTACGGAGACAACGGAACCATCGGCGCAACCAATCCTGATTTCTTCCCGTTCAACATTGCAGCAGCGGATGACAACGATAGCGATGGTTATCCTGACCGATGGACTTCATCGTACAATGGAACCAACGGTCAAGGACTCATTCTCGATGGATGTCCTGGCGTGTATGGAACATCGATCAACCCAACTCCGGGCTGTCCTGACAGTGATGACGATGGCTGGGCCAATACCGATGATGACTTCCCACTCGATCCTACACAATTCCTCGATTATGATGGAGATGGATTTGGTGATAATGCTACAGGAAACAACGCCGATGAATGTCCATTCCAGTTCGGTGTTGCTGATGGAACAGATGGCGTTGGTTGTCCTTTGGTCAATACCGATGACGATGACGCTGATGGCGTCTATGATGATGTCGACTCGTGCCCAGGAACGTCGGTGTTCGAAACAGTCGATGCCAACGGTTGCGCTGATTCACAGCTCGATGATGATTCGGATGGTATCTCAAACGCAGACGATGTTTGCCCAGAAACAAGCACTGGTTCCACGGTTGACTCGGACGGTTGCAGTGATGAGCAACTCGTGCAAGACAGCGATGATGATGGTGTCTATGACATTGATGACCTTTGTCCGGATTCAACCTTGACGGTCGATGCGGACGGCTGCGACGAAAACCAGCGTGATTCGGATGGTGATGGTGTAAGCGATGGCTCTGATGACTGTCCAGATACAGAGGCAGGATTCCCTGTTGATTCTGATGGTTGCATCGATGAGGATGCTCTCGACCAAGATCTTGATGGCGATGGCTATCTCGGTGATTACACGTTTGATATCGATTCTGAAACTGGACTTCGTATCAATGAACAGGGCGATGCCTTCCCACTCGATGGGACACAATGGGCTGACCAAGACGGTGATGGATTTGGAGACAATCCACTCGGAAACGATGCAGATTTCTGTCCGACTGAAACTGGAACATCCTATCTTGATACGCTCGAGATTGGTTGTGAAGATGATGGGGACGGTTGGGCTGACAACTGGGGTCGAGACAAGTTCCCTGGCGATGCGACGCAGTGGGATGACTCAGATGGTGATGGTTACGGCGACAACTGGGGCGATCCTACTTGGAACGCTTCAAGGGATTCAGAATGGCCTGGAATCTTCGTTGAAGGCGCTTCATCACCCGACAAGTGTCCCGAGTCCCCAACGACCAATGTCGATGATGAAGGCTGTTCAAAGAGTGAACGTGATACTGATCAAGATGGTGTCAACGATCTTCTCGACAACTGTCCAGAACAACCGAAGGGACCTGATGGTTACGATGATGGATGTCCACTCCCTGTCACAGAAACCGATGATGGAGGGACGATGATTCTTGGAATGACATTGCCTGTGTTTGGTGGCGTTCTTGCCGGAGGAATCGTTGGTTTGCTTCTCTTGACGATGGTGATTGGACGACTTCGAAACCGTGGCTATGACTTTGATGATGACGATGATGACGAGGATTTCTTCGATGATGATGACGATGATGACGATTTCTTCTCTTCGTTCCAAAGCAAACCAATGCCAAGCCGTTCGACGCCTGCCCCTCGAAGTCAACCTTCCTCCGGAGGTCCTTCTGGAGGACCGCCTCCATCAAGAGGCCCGTCTGGACCCAAGCGAGGGCCACCCGGAGGATCACGAGCTCCTTCTTCCGGTCCATCTGGTCGAGGACCGCCGGGGAAGGCACAGCCCGCTCCTGCATCCACACCTGCTCGCAGAACGCCTGTTTCCAAGACGGATGAACCCGATCCGAATG
>JAYYFM010000072.1:0-5889 GCA_036158745.1 Thermoplasmatota archaeon | reverse complement strand
AATCAGTGGTGTGGTGTGACCCATGTGATTGTTTGAAATCGTTTGCCAGTTGGCGAGTGTCGCTCCGACAGTCCCTGCAATGGTTGCCAATTCATCCCACGCACCTAGGTTATTCAGCGCATAGACTTTCATATTGTCATTGACTTGTGCGCTGCCCGTGTAAAAAAACGTCAAACCGTTTGTCCTTGTAGGATTCGCCACGATATCACTCATATCCATAATGGGTGTCATGAGATCCGTCTGCAAATTATTGACATAATTACTCGACTGTCCTTGTCCCACATGGCATGATTGACCCATGCTAAGGGCTGTATCTGTGTTTGTACCCCAATACGGTCCAGCGTTCCATCCAACGAGAGATGTACAGGTGAAATACATCGTTGCAACCGTGTAGTGGCGATTAAGTACATCGTTCGATGGATTGTCATCTACACCTTGAAAGGATGGCGTTATCACAAGCGAATGATTCCCTGAATAGTTGACGAAGACGTTGTGAAATGTTGCTGTACCTTGACCGTTTGATGCAAGACTGTTCATTGTTACTGTCCTGTTTGCAAGTTCAAATCGCTCGTACTCATTGTGTAGAATCAACAAATTGACTGTGATGATGCCGGAAGCAGTGTTTCCCTCATTCCGGACTGTCACTTCGATATCCATCGGCGTAGCATTGACAGAGTCAACGACGTAGAGATCCTTTGGTCGATCAAAGCCCAATATCGGATGATTCGAAGAGAACATTTTGTATTGAGACTCATCGCTCGGATTCGAATAGGAAATCGAAACATCGGTAGCTGAAAGGTCGACCCCACTGTTTTTCGGGCTGCTTGGCTGTTGTTGAATATCCAACAATTCGCTGTTCGAAATGGGTTGGAGAACCAGCAGGAGAACCAGTAGTCCGGCCACACCAAACCTTGGCATAGTGAGTAATCTTCTCCTATGTATTTGACTTATTCGCTCGAGGCGTCTTCGTTGACGAGTCTCAACTTTTCCTCGTTTTTTCGTTCCTTGGCACGAGCAGCAAAGTAAACCGTAAATGACGGAATCAAAACCATTGAGAAGCATCCTACGACTGCTGCTAGAGCCCAAAGAAATTCTGTAGCCGCATCGATTTCAAAAATTTCTACACTCGCAAAGGCCTCGTTGACTGTGTAGACGTTGACTTGAGGCTGGACCGATTTGTTCCCTGGTTCTGTAATTTGAATGACAATTTGGGATGGTGAGTGTGTGTAGTTGACTTCACTGCGCGCCAATGACTCTGCTTCGGCTATTGATTCAGCAAACACAGTGCCATTCGATCGCCTGGCAGGGTCGGTTGAAGTTAATGATTGTATGTTCACCTCACTTGATTCTGCTTGAACCTCGATTGATTCTCCGTATACGCAATGCTCGGAACATCGGAAATCAACAGTTTTTCCATCAACGACAACCTCCGCATCTTCTACACCTAAGAATGGGTGCGAATACAACTTGCCTTCGTTGGTCAGTTTGACGACTGCTCCACTGGCTAAATCAGTGACAGTCATGTTGACCCATGTGAGATTTGCTCCGTTTGCTGATACTGTACCTATCCATGTTGTTTCGTTGTTTTGAACGATCTTCGTCAATTCAACATCTTCAAACGATGAATCTGTTGCTTCGGTTTCATAAATGTAGTAGCTAGGAGAAATGGTGGCTCCGTACACTGCATAAGACAACAAAACAATGAGTGTTAATGATAACCCAATGAGCGTTCTCAACAGGTTAGGATTTTGGGCCAACGCCTTCTTCATTGACTAACCCAAAACCCAGCCATTCATGAACACTTGCACGTGACCAAAAACACAATGATGCTCTTCATTCGTGCGGGATAATCGCCCGCTTTATTCAAATAGGGGAGATAAGTCGCAGGGTTGCTTGGTGTAGTTATGACGACGTTTTACGATGTTCCTGCCAATTTTCTGATTCCTGCTCTTGCAGAGCAATTGAAGAGCAACACTGCGATTTCGATGCCAGATTGGGCAGATGTTGTCAAGACTGGTTCCTCCCGTGAGCGCCCTCCGACTCAAACGGATTGGTGGCAGACACGTGCTGCTGCACTTTTGCGCAAGATTGCACGCCAGGGTCCTATTGGTGTCACAGCGCTCTCCCAAGAGTACGGTGGTCGCAAGAACAACGGTTCCAAACCAAACACACCTGGCGTTGGATCTCGCAAAGTCATTCGTGCGATTGTTCAGCAACTCGAAGACGCTGGTCTCGTCTCCACTCAACCAGGCCGCTTGGTTGAACCAGAGGGCCGTGAAGCAACACAACTGTTCAACGGACGTGTTATCACTGCCGCTGGCCATAAACTCCTCAATGAAGTCGCACACAGCGTTCGACCGCAAGTTGAAGAAGCCTATCCAGGCCTCGATAAGTACTGAATGGATGTGAGAATTTGACAACTGCTGCCGATGACTCGACGGAACTCGAAGCGTTCCGTCAACGACGGCAGATGGAACTCCAACAACAACTTGAACAACAAGCCAAGCAGCAAGCTGCTGCAGAGGCAGAATCACACGTACAAGCGCAAGAACAGCAAGCACTCGATCAAGCAATGAAGACAATTCTCACTTCGGAAGCACGTAGTCGTCTCACCAACATTTCATTGGTCGATCCCAACAAAGCAGATCTCATGAAGCGGCAACTTGTTTCACTTCATGAGCAACAAAAAATCTCCATTCCAGTCAACGATGAACAGTTGAAGAGAATCCTAGCAAGCCTATCCAAGAGCCGCAGAGATGCGTCGATCCGTCGAATGTAAGAGGGGTGCTCGAATATGTCAAAAAACAAACCAGCAGCAAAGAAAATTCGCCTGATGAAGGCAGGAAAGCAGAACCGCCGTGTCCCAGTATGGGTCATGCTAAAAACGAACAGAAACACAGTGTCGCATCCAAAGCGTCACCACTGGCGACGCAGCAAGTTGCAACGATGAGGTGAATATTCATGGCAAGAGCAGCAACATCTGAATTGGTCGTACCGCTACGAAAGGCATGGAACATCACCCGTTTCAAGCGAGCACCTCGTGCTATCCAAATTATCCGAGACGAGGTCATTCGTCATCTCAAAGTTCTTCCAGAAGAGGAGATTTACATCGATCCTTCCGTCAACGAGAAAATCTGGGAACGTGGTATTGAGAACCCTCCACGAAAGATTCGCCTGACCGTCATCCGTCACGACGAGCCAGATATTCCAATCGAAGTCAAATTGTATGAGGAGGCCTGAGAATGGGAAACATTCGTCCTAGTTTTATCAAAATTCGAGCGATTCGTTTGGTCGAAGAACACGGCGAAAAGTTCACTGATGACTTTGATCACAACAAGAAAATGGTCGAAGAACTCACCGATGTGAGCACCAAGAAGTTGCGAAATTGGATAGCGGGTTACGTAACTCGATACCGACAACGTCGTACCGATTGATGGGGTATTGAACGTGCCCATTTGGGTTGACTGGAATAGAACTCCAGTTTCTGTCCATGGCCCTAATCAAACGGCATTAGAGCAACTCATCTTGCATCTACGGAACACGCACAACGTCCGTCGTCGCTCGCTCGTTATGCAAGATAGGGAGAACGGTGGCTTCCTGTTCTTCATCTATCAGGCATGCAATCCGCTCTGGATTGCAGAATATCTTCAGAGTTCGGAGGAGGAATAATGGGCGAACGCAGTGATGTGCCCTTACCTCATTCCGAATACACATTGCATATTGTAATGGTCGGGACCGAACATCCTGGTAACCTTGGTGCGGTATGTCGTTCGTTGCTGAATCATGGATTTGACTCATTACGACTCGTTCAGCCAAAATGTCATCCTGATGATGTTGAAGCTCGAAATCGTGCCAAACATGCAGGAAGAGTCCTCGATTCCTGCAAAATTTACGAATCATTCGAACAAGCGGTCGCAGATTGTTCACTTGTTGTCGGAACGTCAGGGAAAAGAGAGATTGGTGAAAAAACCCAGAAGCGTCACTTCATGTATCCTTGGGAATTTGCCGAGCGAATAGAATCAACCCGGCAATCGGTTGCTTTGGTCTTCGGTGAGGAAGGTAAAGGATTGAGTACAGAGGATCTACTTCGTTGTGATTACCTCGTTACGCTACCTACATGGGAAGGATATCCCATTACGAACCTTAGCCATGCTGTACATACACTGACATACGAACTTCATCGCAATCGTGTTCTTGCATCACAGGGTAAAGACATGGCATTGCCCAATATCGTTCCAATCGAACGATCAATTTCGCCTGAGCAACGTAAAGTTCTCCGGAAAGCGATTCAAGATATTGCCCACTTCCTGCCTGGTGGTGATGAACGTCGAATTTCCTTTACACATTCGCTTACACGAGCATTACAACGGTCCGGACTAGAGACCGACCAAACCAATCGGCTGATTGGAGGATTCGTCGATGCATCAACTGCTCTTGAATTTGCAACCAAGAGCAGTGAATGGAAATCCAGTCGACGAAGGCGGGTTATCTTGGAAGAAGAATGATTATGCGTACCAGGAGGCCCAACTTTTTGGGGTTTCCCGGACGTGCATTGCGACTAGACGTAGTCGATTTCCATACGCAGTTTGAATGTGTGGTTGCACTTGTTCGAACGCCCATTTTGCAAGATTCTCTGCAGTTGGAATAAAGGGTACGACAACCGTGCGATGTTCCGATGATAAACCGGACAATACCTTCCGAGCTTCTTCATCGCCTTCATACACAACGAACGCGTGATCCACAACGTCATGAATGTGAACGGTTAGAATCTGGCTGACGTCACTAAAATCCATCAGCATACCTTCTTCACTCACACCTGTAGTTTCAACAATATCGCCTTCTATTTCGGCCTCAAATCGATAGCGGTGTCCGTGGAAATGCCTACATTTGCTTTTGTGATTTGGTACGCGATGACCTGTATCCGTTTCGACATATCTTCGAATTCTTGTTGTCATTGTTTCACCTCAAAACGCATAGCAGCGCTATTGATACAGTATCGTTCTCCACCATGTTTGCGTGGGCCATCGTTGAATACATGACCCAGATGAGCATCACACGTACCACATCGTACTTCAACGCGAGTCATTCCATGTGAAGTGTCGATGATTCGAGAGATAGCTGCGTCATGATGCTCAGTGTGAAACGCCGGCCATCCACATCCTGAGTCAAATTTCATTTGGTCAGTGAATAATATGGTATCGCAAACGATGCAATGGTAGTCACCAGGACGGTATTCTTTGTTTAATGCACCAGTGAATGGTCTCTCTGTGCCATTTTGCTGTGTCACGTAATACGATATTTCTGATAAGGAAGCAATTCGTTCATCAAGATTCATGTCCATCTCCTCCTTTGTATTCCGATTCAACTCGAAGTGCATGTTCCAATGTGACATCCCATGGTTGTTGATACTCGATTGGGTCAGTTCGACCAATCGAATGGAACGCAAGTATACGTTCCACATCCGATCCACTTTTGCCTGAACTTCGACCCAGTTCATCCGGGTTGTAGGACGTAATCGTATTGCGAAGAACTACGTCGAAATCGAAGCCTAATTGGGATGTTGTCTCCAATGCATCGAGGAGAATGGATGTCTTGTCCCCGTGCAAATATGGGAGGTCAAATTCGACCATATCACTGTCCCAATTCCCAAGTTCAAAGGCAGACTGGAGTGCTTCGTAGAATTCTGGTCTGCAATCTGGATATATCGCATGATCGCCACTGTGAACACCAAGTGCAAGAACGACATTCTGTTCTGTTCTCTTTGCTTCAGAAAGGGCAAAACCATACAAAATAGAAGCAAAAATAGCATTCCGATTTGGGACAACAGTCAGTTTCATTTGGTTTTCTTCGTAGTGTCCTAAAGGAACGTCTTGTTCTCCGGACGTTAAT
>JAYYFM010000071.1:0-6063 GCA_036158745.1 Thermoplasmatota archaeon | reverse complement strand
CCACAATTCCAAAGTGGACATTGGCGATGACGAAAACAATCGTTGCAAGGCCCAGCATGCCGATGAGCTTCCGCAACATGGTATTTCCTAGAATCCGCGACACATAGCCCTATCGCTGCAACAACCGATGTCATCAAGAACAGCGAACCTATGGGCTCAAACATGCCTCGTGTACTCATCATAGGTACAGGCATTGCTGGACTCTTTGCAGCCTTACGTCTTGCAAACGAAGGTTTCGAAGTTGAGATTATTACCAAGCAGCGACCAAAGGATTCCTCGACCAATTGGGCACAGGGAGGTATTGCAGCGATTCTTGACAAAACCAATCTCCAAGAAATCGACGGTCACATCAAAGATACGCTCGATGCAGGCGACGGTTTGTGCGACGAGGATGTTGTTCGTATGGTCGTTGAAGAGGCAGGTGAACGAATCTTGGATTTGCTTTCCATCGGTGTTGAGTTTGAACGAAACAAGGATGGAGCGTTTCAACTGGCACAAGAAGGTGGGCATTCATCAAGACGCATCTTGCATGCAAAAGACGCTACTGGGAGGGAGATTGAACGAGCACTTACAACGGCTGCACGAGAACATGACCGAATCACAATGCGCCCGAACACGCTTGCAATCGACCTTATTCAACGCCAACACAAATCACCGAGCAAAGGCGTTTGTGGAGTTTGGGCACTTGATCAAGACACGAATCAAGTCATGACCATTGTTGGGGATGCTGTCATTCTTGCAACTGGTGGAGCCGGGCAGCTTTGGGAGAAGACAACAAATCCATCCGTGTCGACGGGCGACGGTATTGCCATGGCCTATAGAACAGGGGCCTCCATCATCAATATGGCCTTTGTACAGTTCCATCCTACGGCACTCGTCGTTGAAGGAGAGCGTCCCTTTTTGATCACCGAAGCATTGCGAGGAGAAGGCGCAGTTTTACTCGACCAAGAGGGATATCATTCATGGAAAGCAAGTGGTCAAGCAGACCCCTCACCGTTTTCATTTACTCTGCAAGCGTCATCTCTCGGCTCAATGGCGACACGAGACGTCGTAGCAAGAGCCATCGATCAACGCTGTGCAGAAACAGGATTCTCACACGTGTATCTCGTCACAGAACATTTGGAGATGCAACATCTTAACGAGCGATTTCCAATGATTGCAGAACGGTTGGGTAAGGACGGACTCAGGCTCGGAATCGACCCACTGCCTGTGGCTCCAGCAGCGCATTACATCGTAGGAGGCATCGAAGTGGACAATGTTGGCTCAGCATTACTGGCAGAATCAAAGCAACCCATTCCTGGATTGTTTGCCATTGGTGAAGTGGCGTGTACTGGCATGCACGGTGCGAATCGACTCGCCTCGAACAGTCTCTTAGAAGCCGTTGTATTTGCTCACCGTTGTTCAGCATATCTCATCGAGAATACAATTTCCGAGATTGAATTCTCTCCACCAAACTGGCGTTCCGATGGATTGGGTGAGTTGCAAGAGCATGGTCCAGTCGCTCACGATCGTGCTGCACTGAACCAAACAATGCGATTCGAAGTAGGCGTATCGAGACGATTTGCTCGATTGCAGCGGGCGATACGTCGCTTGCAATTGCTCGAAAAAGAAATTGATGTCATTTGGAAATCGAGTCTTCCAACACGTGAAATCGTTGAATTGAGAAATATGATTCTGGTCGGTATTCTTGTTGCAGAAGATGCGGAACTTCGAGACGAAAACAGAGGATTGCACTTCAACAAAGATCTCAACGAAGATGTTCAATGATGGACGCGAGAGCATGGTTCAAGGGCGTTTGAAGCCCAATCATCTCACTACGACGACAGATTTCTCCATTGAGTGCGTTGATTTCAGTTTCACGTCCTGAGCGAATGTCTTGCAACATAGAGCAACGATTGTCACGTGTCGCCTCGAGGACAGTACGTAACTGTTCGATGAGAATGTCATCATCAGCAAGACGTACGCCTTCTGCTCGCGCAATCATTGCACCTTCAAGCATGACACTCACAGCAGATTCAAACAACATTGGCTCAAGTAACGCACCGTTTTCTTTTCCAAGCAATCCTGCAATCGGATTGATTGCAATGTTGAGGAGCATTTTGTTCCAGAGTAAGACGCGTCCATCCGCCTCCCATTGTGGTTGAAGGCCTGCTTCATTGAGGAACGGCATGAGCTTTCCAACCGATTGTTCAGTATGATGATGCATGAACGGTCCAATGGTAACCTGTCCAAGTCCTGCCCAGCAAACGTGTCCTGGCTCAGGCCGGTAAGCCCCATGTGTTGTCGTTGCAGCAAGGACGCGATGAGCCCCAAATGTCTGAACCAGTCGCTCTTCATGACCAAGTCCATTGGCAAGGGAACAAACGATACCATCGATGCGAAGCAAATGTTTTGCGACAGCAAGATGCTGTTCGAAGGCAGTGGTTTTACCAGTCATCAAAACCACATCACAAGATGATTTAACCGATTCTGGTAAAGCCTGTTCTTCGAGAAGAATTTCCCACTGCTGTGCTGGGACTGAAGATTCTTTGATACCCGAAACAGTGAGCCCTTCGACTGTGAGATGAGCAGCATGAAGTCCTCGTCCGTAAAGAAGCAAATCGCAGGATGTCAAAGCCAAACGTCCAGCAATTAATGAGCCGATGGAACCAACACCAACGATACCGATTCTCAAGACTGAGCCTCCATATAGGCTCCAAATGTGACCAGAATGGCTCCGTCTTGGTGCGTGAACTGGTAAGTGTTGAACATAGCATCAGGAACGTCAAGTGTGAAGTTATTCCAACCGCTGGAAAGGGAACTCGGCAACGTCGTCAGGTCCCACGAAACGTCACCAAAGGCGTCGTGACGTAAAACGATGTCCAAATCATTGCTGTTGTAGAGGGCAATCTCCAGTTGCGATGTTTCGGAAGACATTGGTTCATCCCAAAGACGGAGCGTTTGATTGTTCTGATACAGAATCAGATCAGGACCTGCTTGGACCGTGAATTTGGATGCGAGCCCATCTTCTTGGTTGCAATATACATAGACGTCGGGGGACAACTTCAGATGGAGACTTTCATTTCCTTCTATAGAAGGAAGCCTATGTTTTGGCCTGATGCTCAAATCCCAAGACCAATTGTTGTTGTTTGATTGAGGAGGTGCTGTCAAGAATCCATCATCTGGGCAAGATGAAGCATTCTCTTGATACAATGTGCCTCCCTGGTCAAATGGAGTGCCCCAGTCATGCGTTCCATCGATCAGCCATCCTTGGTCCGATGCAGATACGATGTGCGGCCACGTTGCGTCAAAACCTACCACGAACGACAGGTTCCCGATGTTGACCGATTGGAGAAGAGATTGTGCATGGAAAGGAAGGGCTTGATCGACTCCGTTCAAGCAAACAACTGTGTCTTCGGAGGACAATGCTTGCGTAAGACCAGCTTGCCCATCCAACCAAAGGAATGGCAACCATTCATCGCCCAAATCGGGGAAGGAAATGTTGGTAGCGAAATCTTCCTGAACGTAGACATCGATACAGGAAAGGACGCCGTCACCGCCTCGAACATGACGCCACTCTGCAGCAACAGATGCATTGAGGAGTGGATGGATTGTTCCAGATTCCACGAATGCATCAGAATCATCGAAGACAATACTCAGTTCGTAATCAACCGAAGTGGGTTGATGAGAAACATTCTCGTGTTGCATTGTAAGGACGAATTCCAACGATTCACCTGGCTTCAACATGCCTTCACATTGGTCATTTCCACATGAAAGGTCGGACGACCAAAGAGCGTTTCCAACGATTCCGCCAGACACGTTGTATGAGCGGTCTTGCATGGATGGATTGGTGAGTTCGATTGTAATCGATGCATTCCATACATCGGTAAGTTCAGCGAACTCATCCGCGTCCATCGAGTAAGTTGCATGATCATCCCATCGATCCACTGGTTCGACTGGGAACTGAGCAGGAATAGCGAACAAAATTGCAACAAAGAGGACAATACCCAACCGACGATGGTTGTCTTCGGACAGGGGCCTGTCACCGTCCATGAGGACGGGTATTCGAGGATCTCCACCCATGAACATCAGAAGCGGAATGAGGACAGACAGCACTGGGATCCAAATGGTGAACCCATTGAAAGCGTCGAAAATGAAGAACGCTGCCGTAATGAGGAGCATGAACATGAGGATTTGCGTCCCTGTGCTCCGTGCTTCATGGATACCCATGCGAGCAACGAGGAGTCGACCGCCTGGGAAGGTAGGAATCGGGAGCATCAAGAGCCAACCGACCAGCGTTAGGAATCCAGCAGCGAAGAAGAATGGATGCCCCCAATCGAGCGTGTTTGAAAATGAGACATCAAATCCTGAACTGATGAGTTCAATGAGGAACGGTGGATTCGCACGATATGGTTCGCTTGACAACATGTATGCATCCGGTGCCAACAACAATCCGAGTGTCCAAAACACGAATCCTGATAGCAACATCACAATCGGAACCGAAACGGAAGTCCATGCCAATGAGGCCCGATCCGGCCAGGGACGTGCATCCATGCGAGGCAGAGTTGGGATGAAAAAGATGCCAAATGGCCAAATGAAATAGGAAGTTGACAAACCAGAAAACAACCACAGGAGAACTGAAGGGTCAGGAATCGGGAGAATATGACCACTACGGACGCCGAATTTTGCAGAAACTCTTGTTTGAACAAAGGATGCTAGGAGGAGTGTCCCAAGAATCGGAAGAGCAAATCCTACCAATCCATCAAGATAGACCGAATCTGCAAACCAACCACCCTCTGGGCGACCACTGTCCATCCATCGGACGGCTGAGAGAAGCAATGTAATGATGGAAGCCGTCCACATGTAGAAGTGGATTCGTGAACCAGGGAATTGACGATGTGGAAGCGGGAGTGTGGTCAACTGAATCACATCACCTCGACGTAATTTAGCCATCCAACCAAGGCGCTCAAGATATGCATTCAATTTGATAAAGTTCTCATCAAGTTGCTCGGATTCAATTTCCCACGTTGGCCATAAACCACCAACATGTGAGCGAACAGTAACATATCTTTGAACGATGCCTTCGAGGAGATCTTTTTGATTCCATGCTTCTTTATGGACGGAAATTGGAGCCAATTGCGGATCATCCAAATCAGACATGTAGGATAGGCCCCCTAAAGTGTTGTGAACACCACTCCCACATCAATCATGCCCTTTTTTCAGAGCAGGATGGGAACTCACTTGTTCTTGAATCGCTTGAGACGGAAGGTCTCTTCACGCTCCATCTCTTCAAGTCGAAGTTGAATGAAGACTTTCGCCTCTTCGAGTTCTGGAATGACCTTGAACTCAAGAGCATTTACACGACGCTTGGTCGCTTCGATCTCTTCCAAGAGTCGCTTTAGTGTTGCTTCCATCTCAGCCGCTTTGACAATCTTCTCAATCAATTCACTGAAACTGTCACTCGCTTCGTCGATGTATGGGGATGAACCGATGAAACCAACACCGCGCTCGGCAAACGTCGACTTGAGGTTGGTTCCGCTGACGCTTGGAACAACGACACCCATGATGTTTCGTCGCTCGACTTCTACTTCTGGATGCGCACTGTTGGCAATGGCAGCAGCTCGCACAGCAAGTCCACCTTCAATGGCGTTTGCAAGATCAATTCGTTGCTTGGCCAAACGGAAAGCTTCCGTAATCTCACGCTTGGCTTCAATCATTTCAGCGAGAAGTTGTCGGAACTCATGGAACAGACCGTCTCGCTTCATCTTGAGAAGTTTGTAACCGTTCTTGGTTTGCTTGATGCGACCCTTGAGTTTGATCAACTCGCTACGGGTTGGTTTGATGTCAAGCGCCATGGTTTCACCTCAGAATTCAAGCCTTGTTGTCAGGATGATACTTCTCAATCCACTTCTGGTCAAGACGGACGAGATACTTGGTGTCAATCGATGACATCAATTCCCAGCAGAGGTCAAGCGTCTCATCGATGGAACGGTCCTCGTCACGGGACTGACGTAGGAAACGGTCTTCGAAGACACCAGAGAAGTCAAGCAGTTGCTTGTCACGCTCGTTCAATGCATCCTCACC
>JAYYFM010000070.1:0-6083 GCA_036158745.1 Thermoplasmatota archaeon | reverse complement strand
CCTGACGCAGCATCTCAAGGTAAATTTCTTCAGGAGGAGGGGCGTTGATTTCCTGACGTGCTTCATTGGACAAGCGTCGAACTCGATCAGGATGCATTCCAAGGAAATCGACGACTTCATTGAGCAAGAGTTGTTCGTCTTTGGTGATACGACCATCTTGCCAAGCCCTTGCAAACATACGGCGAACGAGGGCTTCGCCGGCCTGTGCATCCAATGAAGCAGAACCTTCTGGATGGGAAACAGGCGACATGACTGGCTCCGAATGGACTTTCATATGTTCATCAATGTGGGCGAGCGATTCGAGTGTATTCTTTGAACTTGTGAGCAAAGATTCCAACAATACTGTTGTCCCATTCGATTGCACTGGTACTGCTTTGATCCTATTGAGAATCGAAAGCGCCCGTTCACGACCATCAGGTGTCAATGAGTAGACACGCCGTCGTTGTCGTGCACCTGGGACATGACGACTGGTTGTGTTGAGGAAGTCTTGCTCCTGCAAACGTTTGAGCGTCCTTGGAACGTGTTTTCGTTGCACATGAACAGCCGCTGAAATGCCTGCTTGGGTAAGTTCCATCGGAGCTTCCCAATTGTTTTCGGGTAGTTGATTGTCGAGGAGATGGAGCAATGTCCGTTCTTCAGTGGTAAGTGTTCCTAAGAACCCGCTAACCATACCGCTCCCCGTTTTGTTTGTCTTCATGGTAGTCCTTAGGACAATCGGTCATCGACGCAACAATATGTAGGTAACACGAGGGTCATTCATGGTGCGGCAGCGTCGAAAGTTCAAGCCAAGGGCGAGAACGACGCGCTCACTCGATTTGGACAACATTGGTTCGGATGAAGCACAAAAAATCCAACCGCCCACAACCTTTGGAGATATGTGGAAAATCGAACCACCACTTGCGACCCGTTTGTATGAGAAAAGTGCACTCGGTCGTCGTCTCGAGGACGGTTCAATCGCATTAACTGCCTCAGAAGTTTTGTTTTGTCATTGGCATCGACATGTTCCACTGCCCAATGCATCATGGCTTGAATCAGAACTCGAGAAGAACCCTCGCCTGCTTTATGAAGCCATCATATTGGATGTTGGCCGCAACGGTGGAGAAATGATTGTACCTTCCATTCATCGACCCGATATAGAATGCCTCGCTTGGGCGATTCGATGGCATCGCGACCGGAATCATCTGAAGGATGACTACCAGTCCTCTGTTTCAATTGCAACCACACACGATGCTCTTGATTGGAACAAACTGCTCGGCTGGTGCCGCCAGTCCAATGAAATGAATATCGATTCAGAGTTGTTTGTCATCGATGATGAATTGGATGTGACGATGTACAAAATCGATTTGATCAATCCAAGTGGAGTTTTGGTCCCTTGGAATGATTTGGGAGAATCAGACAAGAAGAATTTCCTCAATCAATGGAACAATCGAACGCTCACGGAATCAGGAAGTTATGTCGGCCTTCAAACACCATGGAATTGGCAACAAATTGGTGTTGAGCATATGTCTGGAAGAGTTTTAAGAAAGGAGGAGGAATCATTCATCGAACATATCATTGTAGAAAATGCGCCACCTTCAGAAGATTCTCTTTTGATGAGCGATCTCCTGAATCGGGGGTTGTTGCTTCGACCCGGGTTCAAATATGGATGTCGTTGGAGGGTGTACGATGGTGACCTCAACGAATCACATGCTCCATGGTTGATTCAACCACACAAAGAGGCAGCAACAACATGGGAAGGTGTATGTTTGAGTGTTCGACTTGCAGAAGGTGTTCACAAACAGTGGGTTTGTGCTATTCCAGAGGGAGATCAATGGAAGTACCTCAGGATTCAAAGATGGTCACCAGGTAAGAATTCCTCAGCCTCGTGATTTCCCATTTGCTCGGGCCCTTTCTTTGAAGACGTGCGTGCAAACAGAGAGGTCGCAAACCATACCGAGAAAATAAGGAAGAAGAGCGTAAGCACAAACGATTGATCTCCAATCAAGGGAATTCTCTCTTCTTCTACCGCCCTGAGTTCGACATCGATTGTCCACGATTCTCCATTGAACGATTGCAGGTGAACAGTTCCCATGACAAACATATTGTCTTGAAGCAGTCCTCGTGGTTCGATATTCAAAACAATGGTTCCATTGCCATTTTCAATCTCTACAGTCGGTTCTGCCGTGGCAATGCGTGCCAAGGGTCCTTCAATTTCAATCGTGTACTCTGCGGAGCCAATACCTTCGCCTATATACGGTATGCTGAGCGTACTGGATTCAACCACGGGGATTGTGGCCTCCAAACGCATACTAACTGGGAGAGGAATTGAGCCGAGTGTTGTGATGGAGGTTTGTACATCAAAGACATCATCACCGCATTGTATGATGCCAGCGAACGTGGCTGTCGAGTCAAGCATTCCGATTTTGGAGAACGTACCATAATGTTTCGAACCAATTGCTGAATCGTTTGTAAAAATGACTTGACGTCCATCGCTACCATCGAGCGTACCCCAGCATGGTTCTGATGAATCACTCGGAGTTTGCTCAAACACAAGTTGGTCCTCTTGGAGGAGTGTTGTACCAAAATCCTCGAAATTGATATGTGTTGATGGCGAGCAATTTGTAGAATGAAATTCCAGATTCCATTGTCCTTGCTCCTCAACAATTCGGACATGCCACGGAACGAGGATACCATCGTGATCACGTATGAGAATGCCACGTTCACCAAATTCATCACCTGGCTGAAACAAGTCACTTGCAACACCATCGTTCACACCACGCAACTGTTCTTGGTTGCCATCTGCTTCAATCGTTTTGAGGTATGGTCTTCGTTGGTCAATGTTCATCGCATTGTGCAATGAATCGCCAGCTGCAAAGTCTTCGAAGAGGACGAGAACACCTTCGCCCGGCAACGATGAATCATACCCTTGTTGTACTCGCTTCTCAATCCAGATGAATTCATCGTCGGACACCTGTATGCGAATCCTATCGCCTCCATTGGTTCGATCGTCTAATGCGATGACTGGGCCAATGCAAGGACTAGGAGAATTCGCTGGCCATTCTAGGGATACTTCACGCGTTGATGCGTGACCGATTGCAGCCATGGTGGGCCCAGTTGGTAAGGATGGAGTGTCACCTCCTCCGTTCCAATTACCGCTCGCCATGATGTCCCAAACACCGATGCCTTTCCATGAACCGGAGTACCCTGAATCGTGAACTGGATAAAGGTCGTAGGCTCCGAATTGATGCATCATTTCGTGCAGTATCGTTCCAAATCCATTGATTCCATGTCGCATGGACGACATCGTGTAGTGTTCAAACGTAACATCTCCATTTTTGATGGGCTCTGAGAACGATGTGAAATGCGACCAAATACGATTGGACGAACCAGAACCTTGTTCTTGAGCAAGTGTTGAATGGAGGATGAGAAATCGATCAACAACTCCATCATCGTTGAGATCGAAATCCGATAATGTCGTTGTATCAACGGATTCGACAACATGTTGTGCAAGTATGGCTGGTAGGAATTCAGTGCCGTCGCCATAATCTCGACCGTATGGTCCATCATCACCGTAAGCTGAGAGCGGCTTTGGTGCTCGTATGATTTCATCGTGAATGGTGATGTTCACATTCACCTCTTGACCTAGCGCCTGGGAAAAATACTCTCGAGAATACTCCTGAAATTCAGATTCGATTGGTTCTTTATCATCATTGTTCAGTTGATTCGATTGGAAATCAACGAGAACAACAAACCACGATTCATTTGTCTGCAAGCCAACCAAAGGTGCGGATGCATCCACTGGGCCTGAGACATCGAATTTGAATATGTCATTGATTTCGTTGGAGTACATTTGGGAGATGATGGCAAGAACAAAGCAGAGGACCATTCCTATGGATTGCCCTGTTTTGCCCATGTTCAACTGACCACATCGGTTCGTTTCAATTGTTGGGTTCCATGCTTGCATTATGGTTGAATTGTATTCTTTTCATCATCGGACCAACTTTGAACAGATATTCGTAATGTGCCTTGTTTTAATTCCGGCCATTGCTTGGCATCTACGAGGTTCAGACCGGTTCTCTCCTCAGGTCCAACATGGCTCATGCATGCATCCAAACGTTGTTTCGGTGACCACGGATCAACGACGTTTTCGAGATGGATACTGACTTCTCTGCGCAACTGAATATTGTCGTTGGGTAACGAGCCTTGTAGACCGAGAAGGTCGAGGCCACGTAACGTACATCGTGCGGAGGAAACAGTTTCCTGAAACGATTCAGGTAGTGGTGATGCATCACATCCACCAACAATCACATCGGTTAGTTGATGTTTGGATACCATAGAAATAAGGTGATGTCGCTCACCGAGGTTGTCGCAGAGAGACTCATACCTCAGAAGACCAGTATGTTTTGGTGATGTGTCAATTGGATAAGCAACACCCTGGCATGAACAATCAACATACGTCACGTAGCGTCGACGCCCCTCTAAATCAAAAATGGGTGACGGATTGTATATCTCGTTCGAAACACGCACGCTTCTGCGAATGGAGAATTCAAGATAGACAATCATCAAACTGAGAAGGATGATGTTGACCCCGTTCCATCGTCCTGGAAGTGAGAGAAAAAGTACGAGACCACCAATTCCAAGCAAACGAACTCTCCACCAATCCTGATTGTTCTCGGTGATGAGTCCAAGTGCTCCAGATGTTATCGTTGCAAATGCTAGGATGTATGTGATGAGAAGCCCCCAAAAGATCGATAAGGCGAGAACAAACAAGGAAACGGCATCATACTGAGCGGTTAATCCCATGTCGGAGTGGATGGAATCACCCACATCATACAGTTTCGGGATGAAGACGTAAAACAATGCGAACAACGTGAAGTAGCCCAGTGTAGCAGAAGAAAGCATCCAACGCTTCAACATTGATTGTTCATCTTGGGTTAAACCAGGTTCAGCAAATCGATACATCGATCTCAATGCAAACGGAAGAACACATAAAATTGCAAGAAATACGGCACTCAACCATCGCACAACACTCCATGATGCAGGCTCGTAGAGTGTTAGACAGTCTGACGTTCCGCATGGATTAAGATGCGCAAGAATCATGTTCAAGAACTCATCAATGGTTGTCATTATTCCAATCGTTAGCAGTGCAATGAGAACAAAACCAAGGGTTGCTTTTTGCGTCAAAGTGTCGAAATGTACCTGAACAGGTAAGGCAGAGTCTCCTTCGAGGTTCAAGCTACCTGGAGAGGGCAAGTGATTCCCTCACACCAAATCATGGTGCTCAGGGTCTGCACGTGCTTGTACAATCGTTCGGTAAACACCGAACATACCCCAAAGTGTGAGCATTCCAAGAACCAAAGCATAGCCCCATGGTTGACCGTCATCAACTGTCCATCCAAAGGCAAGGAAGACAGCGAGTGTGAGCAATCCTCGTCGAATTCCTTGTGGAACTGCTAACCGCATGTCAAGGTGCTTCGGTCCACCACCAAATCGGCGTTCGTAGAATTCACCTTGAACAACTGCACCGACGAGGATGATGGACAACGTCGTCCAGTAAAACAGATTTCCATTGCTAAAGAAATCATCAGCAATCTCGGCTTGGCGCTTTGCTTCTAGCGCTTCGGGGTCTTCTTCTGCAACAAAGAGTGATTCAAAGTCTCCAACGCTGATGGTTCGCAAAGCGAGATTCTCTTCATCATCGTTGGTCATGGTATCTGGTGAGGAGATGAAGAACGACAAGAGATTCCAGTTGTCACCCTCATTTGCGCCGTTCATCCCATCGACTGCGTTACCAGCAAGTGAAAAGGAAACATCACCGACATCAGTGGATGGAGCAGTCCAGGTGACAACCCAATCGTTGCTTGGCGCTGTCTGTGATACTGCTCCTGGTTCTGAGCCATCGGTGTCGGTAACAATTTGCGTACCTTCACCAGCAGTGAATGTTCCCGATCCATAGTCGCTGAGCAAGAAACCTCCGTTAGCATACGATGCATGTTGTAGGTTAATGGTAAATTCATAGGATTCTCCAAGAGAATACGCACGTGGAACGCCCGAAATTGACACGACGACATCGTTGGATGGAACACCATCACCATGGCATGTGC
>JAYYFM010000069.1:0-6123 GCA_036158745.1 Thermoplasmatota archaeon | reverse complement strand
TTGAGGAATCAGAAACAACGTCTTCTAACTGATTCACATCGCTCGACAACACAGCCATAATTTGGCCTGTTTGCCGCATATCGTAGTAGGAAGCCTCCATAGCAATCAACGACTTGGTTGCATCCATTCGCAAGTCGTGTTGTATTTTGTAGCCCAGCGTTTGCCAAGAGTATTCCGAAATTCCTTGGAAAATAGCCAAGAAAAAGAAACCAAGGAAAATGAGTATACCGTATCCTACCGCTGGATCACCACCAAAGGAGGTCACGAAATCCTGTACGATGTCAGGACCTGCCAGCCCTCCCGTGAAATAATCAACCGCCAAACCGATGGCAACAAACGGCATCAAGTCGAAGAAACGTGCCATTGCGTTTCCAAAGATACCCGCAAGAACACGCCCTGGATATCGCTTGGCATAGGGTACAACACGCCAGATTTGACGGCCAACGATCTGCGTCTTCTCGTTGATGTCGGATGGCTCCATCGCATCGCCACCACCTGAACCCATACCTCGCATACCTTAGCCTAAGGAGACCCTGTTTTCAATGCTCGTTATCGATTTGAACCTGATTAATGCAAATCATTGATGAGTAACCGGTTCCAAGAGTGAATCATGCCGACTCCGCGTGCACGAGTATCGACCTTTCTCGTTTGTTTGATGCTCGCACAATTGGCGGCACCATTTGCGATGAGCCAACCTCTTCCAGCCATCGACGTCAACACAGACGCAGAATTGGACCTGCTTGCTCAAGTAGGCATCCTACCGACCAAAGATCACGCTCAAGGGTGGTATGACCCTGCTGAGGGACTAGGAACAATCGACCTTCTCTATCGACAAGCCACAATCACTCCGCTCGAGGACTGGTCGGAACGAACACAAGAGAAGGAATTGAACGGCAATTATGTACTTACACATACCTATCCGGTTCCGAGCGACTGGCTTCTCGATTTGGAACAAGCGGGTATCGATTGTTTCTCGTTTTTACCTGTGACAGGATTCCATTGTGAAGTCGAGAAGAAATCGATTGACGAGCTTAGTCAACTCGATGTTGAAGGTGTTTTGCAACTCGACCCTACTGACAAAGTCCGATCGAAGTTGATCAAAGCCATGCTTGGTGAAAACATTGGAGCTGCATCCTTGTTCTACCAGTCTGATTTCGTACCGGTACACGGGGTTTTGTCCGGCAAATCCCTTCCGGATGGAATCCATGAGCGAGATGACATTCGTATCACCTACCACATCGGCCGTTTTGCAACCTTCGATGTTGATCGAACCACCAATGCATTGTCTTGGCTTGTTGCTCAAGGAGAGATTGAATGGGTGGAACAAAAACCCTGGGCCTTTACCGCAAATGACGTTGCTGATACGGTTCTCAAAGCACCTGACCTCTGGTCTCAATCCACGATGAATGGCATCAATTCCTCTTGGAACGGTGTTGATGGGAGTGGGATTATTGTCACGGTTGCTGATACTGGTCTTGACAGTGGCGTTAACGATTCGACGATGCATGCGGATTTTTCCGACCACATCCTAGACATCGTTTCATGGGGCATGACTGCATCTGAGGCGTCATCGTGCGGCTCACAAGCAGATGATGGTGCATCGGACATTGATGGTCATGGCACACACGTCGCAGGATCGGTGCTTGGAGATGGAACCAATTCTTCAGGCAACATCAAGGGGATGGCGCCAGAGGCTCAACTCTACTTTCAGGCCATCGGCGTCTGGTGTGCGAATGCTGCAACCAGCCCTCGTGATGCCAGATATTCACTGAACGGCTTGCCATCAAACCTGATCGAGTTGTTCAAGGCTGGTGCTGACAACGGTTCTCGCGTTCATACCAACTCGTGGGGGTCTGCTGAGAATGGTGCTTACAATACCTATTCTATGCAAGCAGACATCGCTGCTCGAGATTATCAGAATATGACGATTCTCTTCTCCGCAGGGAACAATGGCGTCGACACCAACGGAAATGGAGAAGTTGACCTTGATTCATTGGGAGCCCCCGCATCAGCCAAGAGCGTCTTGACCGTTGGAGCAAGTGAGAACAATCGGCCCACGATAAATTCAGTCTGGGGGACTACCAAATACAGTGCACCAATCAGTTCAGATCGCCTGGCAGACAACATCTCAGGCTTGGCTGCGTTCTCGAGCCGTGGACCAACAGATGACAATCGCCTGAAACCGGATATTGTTGCTCCAGGAACGTTCATCCTCTCAGCTTTGACTCGATACAACACCAAGACAGTCGGGTGGGCTCCTCACAGTGCGGACTATGTGTACATGGGAGGCACAAGCATGTCCACACCTCTCACGGCCGGTGCAACAGCTCTACTGTTGGAGCATCTTATTGACAACATGGGTCATGAAGACCCAAACTCATCCCTCGTCAAGGCTATTTTTGCGGCAAGTGCAACCGACATGGTTGGCCAATACAGTTCGGCTTCCAATGGAGCTGGAGAAACAGCACCGAACAACCACGAAGGCTGGGGTCGTGTCGACATGCGAAGCGCCCTAAACACTTCATGGATCGACAACGAAAGCGTAACTACTGGTGTTAATCGGGGCTGGAGTTTCAACATACCATTGAATGCACCTGACCTCAACGTAGTCGTAGCATGGACCGACAAAGAATCGACTCCATCGGCCGGGACAAATCTCGTGAACGACTTGGACCTCGCAATCAAGGACCCATCTGGAACGTGGACTGAACTTTCCAATAACGTTGACACGCTACGTGGATTGAAGTTCTCTAATCCTGCACAAGGAACGTGGGAAGTCCACATCAACGGTACGAACGTCCCTGTTGGGCCACAATTCTTCTCCGTTGCAGTTAACCAAGAAACGACATTGGTCAATCTCACAGAGGATGCTGATCTCGATGGTGTAGAAGACGACGATGATGATTGTCCAAACACATACGGTACCTCAACGAACGATCGTGAAGGGTGCCCGGACAGCGACGGCGATGGCTACTCAAATCCAGATGCTACTTGGACCGTGAACAACGGTGCAGATGCCTTCCCTTCAGAAAGCACACAATGGGCTGACCAAGACTTTGACGGATACGGTGACAATGCCGCTGGTTTCGAAGCGGATGCGTGTGTAACTGTCCTCGGTAATTCGACAACTGACCGATTCGGATGTTTGGATGACGATGGAGATGGATACTCAAACAACGATGCAACCTGGCTTGTCAGCAATGGTGCAGACGCTTGTAATTCGGTCAAAGCATACTCGAACATCGACCGAAATGGATGTCCCGACGAGGACGGAGATGGTGCAAGTGACCCGGACCCAACTGGAATTAACGGCTCAATCTGGACCGTGACCGATGGCGCTGACGCCTACCTTGGTGACGCTACGCAATGGTCCGACCAAGACGGAGATGGATACGGAGACAACCCTCCTCCTGCTACGGAAGGTGATGCCTGCAACACTACACTCGGAACATCCTATCAGGACCGATTCGGCTGCATTGATACCGACGGAGATGGGTATTCCGATGGTGATGCAACGTGGACCGCAGCTCAAGGTGCAGATGCATTCCCGAACGAGCCAAGTCAGTGGTCCGACCAAGACGGCGATGGCTACGGTGACAATGCCAGTGGTTTGGATGCGGACAATTGTCCAACCACATTCGGAACCTCTACAGAACTAGGTAACCTCGGTTGCAGCGATTTGGATAACGATGGGTACGCTGACTCAGACGATGCCTTCCCAACCGATTCAACACAGTGGAGTGATACAGACGGGGACGGTTATGGAGACGAGAGTACTGGAACGAATCCCGACGCTTGTCCTGCCGTGACTGGCACATCGACATTGGACAGGTTCGGGTGCCCTGATAGCGATTCGGATGGTGCTTCGGATGAGGATCTCAGTGGCACCAATGGACCTGTATGGACAATTGCCGATGGTGCGGACATCCTGCCCAATGATGCATCGCAACAATCCGACACGGATGGTGATGGCTTCGGCGACAATCCCTCAGGCACAGACGGTGATGCTTGTCTTGCTCAGTTTGGAACATCAAGCATCGACCGGAATGGTTGTCCCGATTCAGACAACGACGGTATATCCGACCCAGATGCCTCATGGACCGTCCTCGATGGAGCGGATGCCTTCCCAAGTGATTCTACGCAATCGGCTGACACCGACGGTGATGGGTACGGCGACAATGCAAGTGGAACGAATCCTGATGAATGTCCAACGCAATTTGGAGACTCATGGATTGATCGAATCGGTTGTCCAGACTCAGATGGGGATGGAATTTCAGATGCCGATGGTTTGTGGAATGTTTCGCAAGGAGCAGATGCCTTCCGTTACGACGCGACACAGTCGCAAGATCAAGATGGTGACGGATATGGGGACAATGCCAGCGGAAACTACCCAGATGCATGTCCAACTGAGTTCGGAGACTCTTGGCAGAATGGAACGCTTGGATGCCCTGATAGCGATCAAGATGGTTGGGCTGATGTCCAAGACACACACCCCGACGATATCACGCAGTGGTCGGATATTGACGGAGATGGATACGGCGACAATCCTGGTGGTACCACGCCTGATGCATGTCCTGGAACAAGTGGAAATTCGACACTTGGCAACCGATACGGATGTCCTGACTCGGATGGCGATGGGTGGGATGATATCATTGATGAACTGCCAAACGTGAAGCATCAATGGCTTGATCAGGATGCTGACGGATACGGCGACAATGCCACTGGACCAGAACCTGATGCCTGCCCAGGCGTTCCCGGAACTTCAACCATCGATCGCTACGGATGTGTCGATGGTGATGGTGACGGAATTTCGGATGACAATGATGCGTTCCCATCCGACCCAACTCGTGCAAGCGATGTTGATGGTGACGGCTACGATGACCTTGAAGATGGATGTATGTTGATCGCTGGTAATTCAACACAAGACCGTCTCGGATGCACCGATACAGACGGTGACGGCTATTCCGATGGTGATGCACAATGGACGCTCATCAACGGGTCCGATGCATTCCCGGACGAAGCAACACAACATGTAGACCAAGATGGTGATGGTTTTGGAGATAATCCGACCGGTTTTGAGGGAGATGATTGTCCTACAACGTCAGGAACGTCGTTCCGTGATGTGTTTGGTTGTGATGATGAGGATGTGGATGGCATGTCGGACACCAACGATGCCTTCCTTGGCGATGCATCACAATGGAACGATACGGATTCCGATGGATACGGTGATGAAATCAACGGCACACAAGGCGACGCATGCCCAGAAGTGGCAGGAACATCAACCAATGACGTCTATGGATGCCTTGATTCCGATGGTGACGGATACTCCGATTTGAACGATGTGTGGCCAAACGATAGCACACAATGGTACGATGGTGACATGGATGGCTTTGGGGATGAAAACTCAGGTACCGATCCAGACCAATGTCCAGATGAGTACGGGACGGCCTTCCGGGGGACACTCATCGGTTGTCCAGATACGGATGGGGATGGCTATGCTGACGATGAGGATGCGTTCCCATTCCATGACTCGCAGCATCTCGATTCCGATGGAGATGGATGGGGTGATAACGAAACCTCGGGTGCTCACAAGCCGGACCATTGGCCAAACGACGACACACGAAATGCAGGAGAGGCGTCGCTGACATGCCTTCCAAGCAAACTCTCTACAGACACGGTCACAGGAGGTAGCATCCAATTCTCCTGTTCTGTCTCGACGAGCATGGGAGACGGTTTTACGGTCCGATTGGATTGGCAATCGTCAACCAACATCCAAATTGAAACCGGATCATACACGATGATTTTCTCATCTGCCAGTGGGAACACCCAATCGAAGATTTTCACTGGCACTGCAACCAGTGTGGGTAATTTCAATCTGGTCGTTACGGTCACAGAACCCGGTGCTGAGATTCCAATGGATACCTACACCATTCGCTTGAACGTATACAACAGTTCGAAATCGTCAGGTAATGATGACACCTTCGAATGGGAGAATGTCTTCGAAATGCCACTGTTCCAAGCTGGAGCAGCGGGAATTCTTCTCACACTCCTGTTTGGGATGTTGATTATCCGTGGGAGGAGTCGACGTATCAAGGACAATGATGAGCGTAAGGCCCAAGCAGC
>JAYYFM010000068.1:0-6129 GCA_036158745.1 Thermoplasmatota archaeon | reverse complement strand
GTCCAGAATGGAACGAGTAAGTCATAGGCAGGATTTCCATCAACATCAAATCCATCGATCTTCAGCAGATGTTTCCCATCTTCCAATCCACTGACATCGTAAGTCCAAGTGAGTAGTTGTGCATCCCAAACGGCTCCGGTGATAGCAGAAGGCGTACCACTGAAGGCAGCTCCTGATGAGCCAGGATGATACGAGACAACCAGAGACTGAGCAACAAGTTCAGCACTGAAGTGGGGACGGGTATGATCTCGCACACGGACAAGAGAATTCTCGATATCGCCACAATACGAACGTTCAGGATTCATTGGATCGAAGATGTATTCTCCATCGACAATGAACTTGTAACAGTACAATCCTTCTTGAAGATCGACTTCAGCACTCCAAATACCATTTTGTTCCGTCATAGGAACTGGATCGCTCCAGTTCCACTCACCAACAACGGATACTTCGGTTGCAAATCCTTTGAACGAGAACGACGTCATTGGCGACGCCGTATGAGCTGATGCGCGGACGTCGTTTGATGAGAGTGGAGAAAAGACGACGAGAATCATTATCAAAATCAAGAATCGTGCTGCTGTTTTCATTCCTCGACCTCCGATTGCTGAGGTTGCTTAAACAACGAATTCGCTGTGTCAACCAAATCATCGATGTGCTTGCATAAGAAGGAACGTACAAACTCATTCGCAGGATTGTGGTAGGCATCCAGTGGTGCACAATGCTGCTGCAGTTCACCTTTGTCAAGAATCGCAATTCGGTCCGCGAGCGTCATTGCTTCAATTTGATCGTGTGTGACGTAAATGGTCGTCGTTCCTAGTTCATCGTGCAAACGACGAATTTCATTCCTCATTTGGTGTCGCAATTCCGCATCGAGATTGGAAAGCGGTTCGTCCATCAGCAGAACCTTTGGCCTTCGAACCAAGGCTCGTCCAAGTGCAACACGTTGTCGTTGGCCACCGCTCAACTCCTTTGGTTTCTTGTCGAGATGACCGTCCAGTTCCAGTAATTGGGCTATTTGTTTGATACGGTTCGAAATCTCCTCAGCCTCCAGTTTCTCAGTTCCTTTCATCATCCTTAATCCGAATGAGAGGTTGTCACGAATGGACATGTGTGGATACAGTGCGTACGATTGGAACACCATGCCAAGACCACGTGCTCCAGCAGGAAGATGATTCACCTTCATCCCGTCAATCCGGATGTCGCCTTCTGTGACATCCTCAAGGCCAGCAAGCATCCGTAGAGTTGTTGACTTTCCGCATCCAGACGGACCAAGAAGTACCAGGAATTCCTTGTCTTTGATGTCCAAGGACAAGCCCTTCACTGCTTGAAACCCATCATCGTATTGTTTGTTCACGTTCTCAAATTCTACGCTTACCATATGCTCACCCTTTGACGCCACCTGCCGATAATCCATCGATCAAGAATTTTTGGAAGAAAAGGAACAACAGCGCAACCGGTAGGCTGACGAGCAAACTGGCTGCAGCAAAATCACCCCATGCTTGACCTGTTGAGGAAATAAGCGAAGCCAATCCAACAGGAAGTGTGTACATGTCGTTCGAAGTGTTGAACGTCAAGGCAAGCAAGAACTCGTTCCATGCCGCTAGGAAACTGAACAATGCTGTCACGGCAATGGCTGGTGTCGATAATGGCAAGACAACTTTTGTGAACACCTGGAATTGATTGCATCCGTCGAGTGCAGCAGCCTCCTCAAGCTCTCGAGGGATGGTATCAAAGAATCCTTTCAGCATCCACACGCACAGCGGTAAAGCAGTTACACAATACGCCAGAATGAGACCCAAGTGTGAGTTCAGAAGTCCAAGCGTCTTCATGACCAGGAAGTACGGAACGAGAATAATAATTCCAGGGAACATTTGTACCAACAGGAAAGAAAACATGGAAACGTCACGCCCGGTGAATTTGTAGCGACTAAAAGCATAACCAGCAGGTATCGCAATGAACAGACCAAGAAGGGCTGTCCCGATACTCACGATGAGCGAATTTGTTAACCATGTCCAAAACGAATCTCCGTTGAGAATTTTTGAGAAATGTTCCGTCGTGAATGAATCACCAATCTGACCACCGAGCGCATTGCCTTCTGAGAAGGCGATATCGATGATCCAAATCAATGGAATCACAGTGATAGCAACGAAATGAAGCAACGTGATGTGGGTTGAAGTTGCATGGAATTTCTTGGACAATGCCGCATTTCGCATCAGGCCGTATTCAATTGCCGAATCGGACAGTTTCCTCGATGTCCAAACCGTCACAGGTCGCCCTGATAACCAGAACAGCGTCAAGCCGGATGGGATCAGGCTCCAACAGTGAATCCAAATGTTGAACACTGTCGATTCAGTTCGCAGGAGACGGTATACGGCAATTCCAAGAAGAATGGCACTTAAGACGAGACTGAGATTTCTACGAACATGATCATTGACGTTCGGAAGCGATGCTCGAAGAGCCGCAAAAAGAAGACATGATACGATTCCAAGAAGAAGCAAATCCGATTCAGCCCGAAGATAATCGACAGTTAGAAGCAGTACGTTGACGAGGAATGCTGCTACAAGCCATCGCCTCAACATCACGATTTCCATTGGCACATACCACCAACGCATATCTGTCGAATCCGTCATGCTACCGCCTCCGTTGCATTGGTTTGTTTCATGTATCGCCAAGAGAATGCGAACAGCATCAGGAAGATGATGACCGACCATGCGGCAGCCACACCATAAGCACCCTCGCGGAATGCAACATCGTAAACATACGTGATCAGAATGTCTGTTTGACCAGGTTGTCCAAAGTACAAATTGGGACCTCCATCGGTCATCAGATAAATCACGTTGAACATATTGAACGTCCAAATAAATCCGAGAAGTGTAAGCGGAATCAATGCACTGCGCAAGTTGGGTAACGTGAGATGTCGGAACGCCGCCCACCCAACTACGCCATCCAATTCAGCTGCTTCGTACATATCCTTTGGAATGGATTGCAATGCACCGCTAATGGACATCATCATGAACGGAACACCCAGCCAAATGTTGACGAGAATAACAATGATTTGCGCTCCAGTGGGATCCGAAAGGAAATCGATGTTGGTACCGAGCAGGTCGTTCACAAATCCATCTGGCTGGAACATACCTCTCCATACAAGGACGGAGATGTACGACGGAACAGCCCAAGGAAGCAGCAAGAGTGTTCGATATGCAACCTTTCCATGAATGCGACTTCGGTGGAGCATATTTGCAAGGAACAACCCGATTCCGATGTGTGCGGAGACATTCACAACAGTCCAAACCAGTGTAAACAACGTAACGCGAAGGAAGCCTTCAGCGGAAAATACCTCAAAGAAATTGTCGAGGCCAATGAACGATTGATCACCAAGTTGGGTTTGATTCGCATCGGTAAAGGCAAGCCAGAAACCGTACAAGACAGGATAGAAGGTCAAAATCGCCAAGGCCAGGAGCGCAGGTGCGACATAGAAATGAGCGAGTTTGGATTTTGTACGACCGAGCTTTGTATCGTTCCATTTCGCAAAACTCAGCAAAGCAATCAAAGAAAGAACAATTGCTCCCAGAGCGAAAAGCACTGGAGACGTATCGCCTGCCTCCGGGCGCTCATCAGCAACACTGGTACGTTGAGTGGTCGAGAAAATCAGGACCTCATCGCCGAACACTTCGATAAGATGGTCTTGCTCAGGCACCATTCCTGTCAAGGCACATTGGATGGTTTTTGTTGAAGCCAATGCGATTCTTTGTTGACCCAATTGGAGTAATTCGTTGACTCCGTCCGTGCATGAATCGTAACCCAATAGCAAACCATTGCTTCCCAACCCAACACGAATCTCAGTGTGTAAAGCGCCATCAACAAAGACATCATACGATGTAGCATTTGTTGTTCCAAATTCGATTGTTATCGTGCGATAACCTTCTGCAAGCGGAAACGGATCCGCTCGGGATATGGATTCAATCTGTTCCACGAGTTGCTGGTTTGCACCAGAAAGCGCTTCATCGGTCGATGCAATGCCTGAATAGGCTTGTTCAAAGGCAGTAGACAACGGATCGTAGACAAGGGACATTGCCCTCGTTGTTGGGGCAGGTGTACCCTCTTTTGTCTGCTCGAGGAATCCTGCAAGTACTGCATCATCGTTGATCTCCGAATCCGATTCGAGCGCAACATGCGTCGGCATCGTGTAGGTTTCAACGGCGAATTCCTTCTGAACGTCCTCGGATGAAAGCCACAATGCGAGTTCAGTGGCAGCGACCTTGTTGGCACTCTGCTTACTGACAGTCCAACCTTTGTAAGTCACAAGTGGTGACATCCTTTCACCCGTACTTTCAACCGTGGGTAGCAGGGTTTGACCAATGTTCAAACGGCTTGCTTCGTACGTTGCCCAGTTCCATGGTCCATCAAAAATCATCGCAGCTTTCGAAGAAATGAATTGATTCTTCATACCCTCAATTTGGGTGCCTGTTGCTACAACGCCATGTTCCAACTCGAGATCCAACATCCAACGCATCGCTTCACTCGAGCCGTTGGAATTTAGCGTTGCTTCACCGTTTGCATCAAACAAGGAACCACCAAATCCTTCCTGTATTGGGAACCACCAATACGCAGTCTTGATTGGAATGGCTAATCCTTGGACGTCTTGGTAGGTGAGCAGTTCTGCTGCATTGAGTAAATCTTGCTCAGTCCATGTTTCATCAGGATAAGAAAGGCCTTGTGCATCGAAAAGTGCTTTGTTGAAGATAAGTGAAAGGCAATCCTGACTCGCTGGAATTCCGTAGAGAGCATCTCCATACCGCATCGCTTGCAGAGCCCTCTCTTCGAAAATCGCACGGTCTTGTGGTGTCAAGTGAGGACGTAAATCCTCAAGGAGTGGAAATCCATCGACACGGACTTCCCCAATCGCACCCAATTGGTCGCTCGATAAACGCATCAGATCGGGTGCTTGTCCACCTTGAGCCGCTGTCATAAACAATTGATCTGCATTACCGAAAGGTACCATCGTGACTTCGACCGTAACATTCGGATAAGCAGACTCAAACGATGAGACAGAATTCATGAAGACTTCTTCTTCTTTGCTTTCTGCAGCAAATGTGTGCCAGACCTCGAGAACAATCTCACCATCGTTATCTGTTTGTTGTGCATTTTCCTGACGATCACCGAGGCATCCTGAGAGAAAAATCATTGAAAAAAGCACAATGGCCAGAAGTCGCTTCCGACGGGAAGAACCTCGAGCCACTCCGTTCATGTTGTTTGGTTCAAATACGCCGACTTAAACAGAACGGAGGAGCGATGTTCCGTTCAATTTGACTTGTGATATGCAAGAGGCAATTGTCCGAGTTGCATCCACTCGAGGTACAGCATACGTTTCATCTCCAATCGTGCTCCTTGACGCCAACGTTTTCTCATGGTTCGCTCAGCCTCTCGACTGGGTGCAGGAGCAGGCGAAAAGTTGCACGTTGATTCATCGGATTCAGGAATTGGGGCATCTTCCCATTCAACACCCCACAGAATCAGCCAATCAGGAGGTGCGACGCCAAAATCAACCTCGATTTCAGGTTCATCGATGGCCCGTTGTACATCCTCTGTACTTATTTCACCCAAGGCAAGAAGATGAAGCGCCATGGCAGTTCGACGAACCTGATTCCACAGGAAGGCTTCTCCGATGATCTCGAACCCAACCGTACGACCATCAACAATCCATGGTGTACACGAGAGAATGGTCCGAATTGGGTTCTTTCCCGGTTCCAATCGAGCAAAATTACTTGCATTGTATGTTCCCTCGAAAAGTTTGAGCCATTCAGGAAAAATGTCTCCTGGGTCGTTCCAAAATTCGATGCCTTCGAGGCGATAGCGGTAGATGCGATGGACTGCCATTCTCGGATTCCAATCCATTGAAACTTCGCGAACGTCAAGGAATGATATTTCCTCAGGGAGCAAGTCGTCTACAGCTCGAACAAATTTGCGAGGTGTGATGCTGTTCCATAGCGATTGAGCAACTCGTACTGTCCCACCATTAAGTCGAACGTGAACCCCAGCATCGGTTCGACTCGAAAGAACGAGATTGTGTTCATCAGCATCCTTCGAAATCCAACCAAGTTTCTCAAAGGCGTGGATCAATTCTCCCTGAAC
>JAYYFM010000067.1:0-6142 GCA_036158745.1 Thermoplasmatota archaeon | reverse complement strand
ATCAGCATCACGATGATTCCACAGCAGAGTGCTCCTGACCCTCCAAGGAAGCCCATAGCAATCAGACCAACATCCTCACCAACTTCAGCGATGAGGATGTCATCGTAAGTAACGGAAACGTTGGTATTCGATTCAAAACGAAAATCTCCTGCAAGGCAGCCCAAACATGCACGACCAATCTTCACGTATCCTTTTTCAGAACGATCAAGATTTTTGTTGAACGGGTCCGAACTGCAATCCGAGGATTCACGGCCATCATAATCAAACACAACCTCAGAGTAGAATCCCCCTGCAAGTGTTTGTGCGTTATCGTCCCATCTTTCACTGATTTCAGGGCTGTCAATCACGGTAATCGTCACAGTTTCGCAGGCATCCCAGATGCCATTTTTATCGTCATCAAGGTACTCACCTTGGACCCAAAAAGTGACGCCTAGTTCACCGTAGCCATCACGATCTTCGATGGAAATCGTTCCATTGTTTACTTCTTCAAGCGTGAACTCCATGGATTCTTCGATTCCAGCGATACCAAATCCGCCTATGACGAATCCGATAATGCCGACAGCAAAAATGCCTAGGCCAACAAAGATCGTAATCGTAGCACGCTTATCCATGCTACGACCACAATTCGGTCGTATTTGATGCTATGCTAGCAGGTTCACTCGAACATTTCGTCTTTCTTTTGGCCACCCATAACGAAGTGCATGATGACCAGAGCGACACCGCCGATGTAGAGCAACAATGCGACGTAATCGAAGCCGTTGTCAAAGTTCATCCACCAGCCCATGAATTCTTGATTCTGGACGACAGCACTTTCCATGTCTTCGGCATCGTCGTCTGCAATCTCTGAACCCTGGACAATCTGGAAGACAGGTTGGAGGTCAGACATTGCAGGAGTGGATGCGAGATCGGTTCCTGTTCGTGTGTCAAGGTAGAATGTGGATGTTGAATCACCAGCAATGATAAGTCCAGAGATTTCCTCAGACATCATGTTGATCTCGCTGCCAAAGTAGACAGGAAGAGCAGGTGTCATTGCAGCAAGGAGCGACTCGCTTGCTATGAGCTTCGCACTGATTGGGTTTGTTGTTGGGTCGACGGATGCAGAGCACACATCAACTGGGATGCCCTTGATTTCGTCGTCTCCAGTGCATGTTACATCAGTAACTGCGTAGCCACCAGCGTTAACCTTGTCACCGTCACCAGTGAGGAAACCACCAGTTGTTCCATCGAGTGTTTCGACAGTGATGAGACCAAACGTTGCCATCATCATGTCAGTGTTTCGCCATGAAAGTTCGTTGGAACCGTCTTCAGATACAGCTTCTCCCTTCTCACAGTCATCGTTGTGTCCAGTGCACATGACGTAAACGGTGGCATTTCCTGTGGAGACGCCGCCAGATCCGTAGTAGGTTTCGTTGGTTTCCAACTTAGCCCATCCTGCAGATGGAGCAGTTGGGTCTTCAGCGACCATCATGCTGACTGGGTCGAACCATCCGTAGAGCCAGTTGTTCAGTGGCATGGTCATGTATGGACCTTGGCTGCCGAAACTGTCGACAAGGAGTCCTGGAACGAAGTCGCCATAGATGACGCTCATCATCAGAGTGCGCATGGCGTTTGCAGCGTTTGCATCTACACCATAGAGTGCAGAAACGGTTGTTGCGTTCCACTCCATAGGAGCACCAGGTCCCATGGTTGCAAAGTCGATAGGAGGCGTCATGCCTGTGAGCTCGCCATACAGGAAGATCGTTGCACCAGTAGCGGTTGTAAGTCCGAGAGGACCGTAGAGGATGTTTCCAGAGACGGCTGCATCAAGAGCGATTGAAGGTGCACCTTCAGAGGCTGGGATAAGAGCACTTCCCCAAGCTCCACCGAGGTTGAGGCTGTTGTCCAGGTAGCCGCCGTTGACTGGATCTGCATCACCGAAGGTGACGTTGACGAATTGTTCCGCAGTCATGGTTCCTGCTGAACCAAGAAGGACCATTGGGAGAGAGGAGGCGCTGGACAACCAGCCGCCAGCCCATGTTGCGATTGCACCGTATTGTGCTGCGTCAAGTCCGTAAGCAACCATGGCATCTGCTGCTTCCATACCCATGAAGTTAGCAAGTCCGAAGGATGTTCCTTCTTCGTTGGTAGCAAAGAGGCCCATCGGCTCATCTGTGCCTTGGCCTCCAAAGAGAAGACCCATTGCAACAGTGTTGTCGATGTCGACGCCGAGGTAGTTCATGATTCGAGTTGAAGCATCAACTGCTGTTGCGTCAGCGAACCAGTCGTCATCAGCTCCGCCAAAGACGTTAGCAAACATACCACCCATACCAAAGCATACGGCGTAATCGTTCGCTATGGTTGCGTTAATGTCTGGCATTGTTTCGCTTGCCATAACGGTAAAGCCCCAGATACCAGCTCTTTGCATGGTTCCCACATTGGCAAAGCCGTTTGCTGCATCAGCCATGACTTCATCATAGGTAGCGGTTGGGAAAGCGTCACAGTGGCCAGCAAGAACCATGACCCCAACCATTCCACTAAGTGAAACATCATCACCAGTTGTTGGCATGACTGCGGAATCAAATGCGTAAGTCAGATCGGTGATTGATGCGTTACCAGCAAAAGTGACTCCACCTGCTGCAAGTTGCTGTCCTTGGATTGCTTGTGTGTAGGTGATGGTCTCGCCCATACCCTGCATGTTGTTCATACCGGACAAGTTCATAGCCGCGAAGTAAGCATCAAACTGGTCGTACCAATTCGTACCAATCGCAATCGAAGCATTTGCTGGGTCCAATGTTGCGCCATCGGTGTATGCGACGTAGCCACCAGCCATTGTATTCGACACCCATTCAGCAGATACTTTAGCGGCTGAGAAGGATTCCAATTCCATGGCCATGATGGCGGCACTAAATCCAACCTTGGTCAAATCCATGACGCCTTCAATGGCGAGTCCAGATGCTCCAACAACTTGAGGTTGGAACGGAATGTTGAGTTGAGTAATTGGAGTGTTACAATCCTCGGGATCGTCCATTGCACAAGTAAATACCTTGGATTCATCGTAAGTGAGTGTACCTGCATCCTTGTCGAATGCGATGATGTTTCGAGTTGTTGTGATCTCATAATCGAATGGACCCAATTTGTCATAAACAGCTTCTCCTCCAGCCATGACTTCATCAGCATTGGTCAGATTCCATGCATAATAACTGCGCTCAGAGGTGGACGATGCCCAGTCTTCTTTTGCAGTTGTACAGTCTGAATCAGCACAAGCCGTATCGTATGGATACGTCTCAAAGTTGTCTTCAACTGCGTCTTCTACCATGCTTGTTGCGATCGGTGACAAGAGTACCAAATTCAAGAGAATCATGACTGCTCCTGCGATTAGTTTTTCATTTCCCATAGGTGTTCCCCAAGATACTTGGGGCACGATTTACTACTTAACGTTAGGACCTGACATACTTAATGGCGGTGCCATATGCAATGAATTCGTAACCAGCGGTCCTGTCATCTTTTTGCGACTTCTTTGTAATCATGGACGTTTCGACTCGAACGTTGATCACTTCATCAAATCCTTGTTGAAGTGCTTGGACACGCATATCGTGCAAGACTTTGCGGCGTCCATAAAGGAGCATCTTGTCGAAGGACTTGATTTCTCCACCGAAGAAGTTCTTCCAACCTCCGAGCATCATTTGCCACCACGAAGGACCAACTGTAACACCCGACATGACAAGCATGGATGATTCAACATCGTTTGTTTGACTTGGCTTCGAGAGGTTGTTGATGGGATGACCTGCTCCAGAGTCATTCAATGCCTTTTCTTCGGCTGCCAAGCGATCGATAATTCGGCCTTGATGCCAATTTCCGAAAATCCATGAACCAAGCGTAGGTGCAACGGAGATGACGAAAATCATGAAGTAGAAAATGATGATGAATGGCTCCAAGTGACCGCCTCATTGTACAGTAACAGCAGTTCCATAAGCAAACAATTCAGCAGCGCCACCTGAAACAGCGGAGGTTGCGAATCGAACGTTGACGATGGCGTTTGCACCACGTGCCTGTGCGTCCATCATCATCCGCTGGAGGGCTTCATTTCGGGCTTCTTGGAGCAACTCAGTGTACGCTTTGAGTTCTCCACCAACCATGTTCTTGAATCCTGCACCGATGTCCTTGAAGACGTTCTTGGCGCGTACGGTTGAGCCTTGAACAAGACCGTAAGAAGCGGTGATGAGTTTTCCTGGTACAGTTTCAGTGTTGGACAAATGCATGCCTTGTGACATGGTTGGTGGTTGACGTTGAAGTTTATCATCGTTCGGCCGACATCAAATCAACGGTTGATTGCGCAACCACTCAAGATCGGAAATGTACAATTGACGGATATCATCCAAGCCAAGAACGAGCATAGCAAGACGTTCGAGGCCCATTCCCCAAGCACAAACGGGAGATGTAATACCGAGTGGTTCCGTTACTTCAGGACGGAAGATGCCTGCACCGCCGAGCTCGAGCCACTTGCCTTTCCACTTGACCTCGACTTCCAGGCTTGGCTCCGTGTAGGGGAAGTAGGCTGGACGAACTCGAACTTCAGGATAACCCATCTTTGCATAGAAGGTTTTCAGAGTGGTAACGAGCATCTGAAGATTGGCGCCTGGCTCCATAATGATGCCTTCAATCTGATGGAATTCGGGAAGGTGCGTGCTGTCAATGGCCTCCTTTCGGAACACACGATCAACCGAAAACACTCGACACGGTTTGTCTGGATTTTGTGCTAGATGCTGAATGGTGTTCACCGTCGTATGTGTACGAAGGAGACCACGTTTTGAGACCTCTTCTGAGAACGAACCGGACCATCCCATGGAACCAGTATCTCCGCCATGCTCGTGGATATCCTTCCACTTCTGAATCAAGTCTGCATCCAATTCCAACGACTTTGGATCATCAAGGTAGAACGTATCTTGCATTTCTCGAGCTGGATGATCTTGAGGAATAAACAAGGCGTCCATGTTCCAACCTGCGGTTTGGACATAATCATCGACCAACTCTGAGAATCCCATCTCCAAGAAAATACGGCGTATGCGCTCAATGAGTTCTTGCATTGGATGAGAACGTCCAGTACGAGGTGTGGCGGATTCAAGCGTCACATCGAAAGCTCGGAAGTCTGCATCCTTCCATTCACCAGACTGAAGCAGTTCTGGTGTAATTTCGGATATCTGTTTGCGCTCTTCAAGACCGTCCCCTGACATGGCTTTACCTGCATCTGTCAATGACCATGTTCTCGTCCGATGTTCAACGACTTCAATCAGTTGTTTGCGTGCTTTGAAGTGAGCAAGAAGGCGCTCTGAGAGATCCTCCTCGTCAGCAGGCAAAGATGTGAGGAACATGGCACGTGCTTGAAGTTCTGATTTCAATGAAGACGTATCTTCACAAACGAACATGCCTGATTCGAGTTGAACACCGAGTTTCTTCAGCAGCCCAACACCCGGACCAGCTTCATGTCGTTCAAACTTCGCTTGCAACTTGGCCATGGTTGGTTCGTCTTGGGATGAAATCCATGACCAAAGACGTGTCTCGAGCAACCCATTAGCGATGGCATCGTGACCTTCTTGGCCCGGATGAATCGTACGTCGTACACTTTCTTGGACCTCGACGAATCCTTTGTCGTTCAAACCTTGACCTGCTCCAACTGCGACGGCTTGGTCGTTCCAATCGCACGCATTCATGATTTGGTCGAGCGAATGAACATCGTTGCTTGCTGCAAGCATAGCACGCAGCATTCGACGCTCAGGATTTGTGAGCTCAACCTTACCGGTCATAGTGTGGCGATTGCGCCAAATGGTTTCAATTCACCGCACACAACAAGAGCGAACTCTCAACTTCCATCTCGGTCGAATTGCGACAAGAGTGAATTCAACTCGCGTTGACGCTCTTCAAGTGCTGTTCGATCCTTCTTCGAAAGTTCAGCATCCTTGAGCTTCTCGGTAATTTCTTCGATTTCGTTGCGTGCGTTTGTGCGAGATTCATCCAACTTCTTTCGCTCCTGAACCATCTTACGCTTTGCAGAGCGTTGCTTGGTAACCTCTGCTTGTTCGTAGATGCTGTCGGACAATTCGACCGATGTTGGGAATGGAATGTTGATGTTTTCTTTGCCAAATCGCTCGTCAATGTTGCGTAAGAG
>JAYYFM010000066.1:0-6143 GCA_036158745.1 Thermoplasmatota archaeon | reverse complement strand
AGGAGGCTTGTAGACACCCTGACCACCGTGGTAGGAGTTGTAGTAGTAACCCCAGTAGTGGTATGGGTAGGCACCGAAGGATGGGCTGGTATCAGAGTCAATTTCGCTCCAGCGGAATCCGAACTGGTCAGGATAGTAGTAGTAACCAGGGTAGGAAACGAACTGCTGTGGGCCTTGTGGCCAGAAGCGCCACATGTAGTACATGTATCCATCAAAGGAGCCAGTGTATCCTGGACCGTAGCTGTAACCGTACTGGTTGCAATGCCACGAGGCAACACCACCTTCACCACCAGCGTAGGTAGCTGCACCGTTTCCGGACTTAGGATCGCTGGATCCCCACGGGTAGTAACCCAACTTGTCAGGTGTGGTGATGTTTTCAGAAACTTCTCCACTACCGTCATCGTAGGTGATCTCGATGTTCCATCGGTCGGTGAGCATGTAGTACTTGCTCGAGGCGTAGTTGTAGGTTGGGTGAGCGTTTCCACCGCCGTAGATGGAGTTGGCAGCAACTTGCAAGTAATCTCCAGAGCCAAGGAAGGCCGAGAGATCGATTGCGTAGGTGTGCCATCCTGTTGACTTACCGGAGAGGGAAGTTGAACGGTAGATGGTTGGTAGGCTCATTCCGCCGTAGACATCGACGCCAACCGTGTTACCGGTTGAGGTGAAACCGTCAATTTGTGGAGCGCCGTTGTAGGATTGGATACCAACAGCAGCGTTGGATACAGCGATGTTGCTGTAGGATCCACTTGCTTGCTCAACCCAGAGAGCAGTACCGGTGTTACCGGTGTTGATGATGCTCGAGGAGTCGATGGTTGCCGATCCGCCGTCTACCTTGACAGTTGCCATGTCATCCGAAGATGCGCTTGCACCGTAGATGGTACCGGAGTTACCCATGACGAGTGTAGCACCATCTCCGATGTAGAGAGCTGCTCCAGTTGTGGAGTCTTGTGCAAGGTCACGGATGATACCACCATCGACGTTGAGTGTTCCGTCTTGGACATCAATGGTCAATGGATAGGTTGAGGACACAGCCTTGACCGTAGCCTTGGCTGTGCTGGACTCACCGACATAGAGCATACCGCCGTTCGAAAGCGTGAGAACTGGGGAGTTCGTTGCAGTCGACTTGACGTTGAGCGTAGCACCGAGCAAGCGAACGACACAACCGTTGAGGTTGAGGTCTTCACTGAGCGTCATTGGTGTTCCGTCAAACTCGTAGATGGTTGCGCCGGAAGCAGTTGTTCCGTTGGTCGGTAGACCAGCACCTGTGTCAGCGTCGGTCCATGCAGCCAACCATGTACAATCCATGTTGGTACCATTGAAGTCGACAGGAGCAGGGAACAGCTCGAGTTCGTAGGACGAACCGATAGTGAACCCACTGCTTAGGTCGCTGATGTACCATGCGTCGGTTGAGAGCGTTTCGTTCTGACCAGCAGGTCCGAAGGCTCGTAGGTTGTGGTCAGAGTACGTGTTACCGTTGCTGTCTCCAGTGATGACCCAAACATCGGCCTCACCGTTGGTGTCGGTGATGTGAGATCCGACCTCGAAGAGTTCGGAACCAGATCCATCAACAACACTTGCACTGACAACGTGACCGCTCTTTGGCACTTGACTGATAACGTTGTTCACAACTTCTGTTCGGAAGACACCGAGTGTTGCAAGTCCACCGTAGTAGACTGTTGCAGAACTCGAGGTGTAGACGTCACAGTCACCGGTAGCACCGGAGGAATCAGCACAATCGTCGCCGTTCTGGTCAACTTCAATCAGACGGATGTCAGCGTTGGAGCTTCCGTATGCGAGGTAAACACCATTTCCGGCGTTGGAACTGGTGATGGCAACGTTACCGAGTGTCATCTTGGAGTTTCGTGCGTAGACAGCGTGGTCTGTGCTCGATGTGTGTGTCAGTGTACCACTGTCGAAGATCATGTTGTTTGGAGCAGCGCTGCTTGAACAACTGCTGTAGACACGGTCTGAATCAATTGTTGTAACATCGATGAGCCATCCACAGCCTGCGACACCAAATCGACCGGAGTCGAGGTTGGTGACGACCATGGCATCGGTCGTGATGGCGTTACCCGAGAAGTCGATGTGACCTGCAGTAACGTCTGTCATGACGGATGGTTGCATACGGTAGACGAGCATGTCACCTACGGTAACATCGTTCATGATGGCGTTGTCACCGGATGGTCCGTTTGCTGTGCTTGATGAGCCACCAGGAGCGACGACCAAATCAGCAGTTCCCCAGTTAACTTCGGTCATGTTGATGACGCCGAGTGCGTTGATGGACGCACTGGAGTAATCAGGAGCATCGAAGTTGAGCATCTTGACTTCACTTGCGACACCGAAGTCGGAAGTCAAGACGGTACCAGTCTGTGTTGATCCAGATGTGATGGTTGCGCTGACGTTGGAGATAGTGACGTGTTGAAGATCGGTGTCAATCAAGTTGACATATGCGTTCTCGATGGTCACGTTCTCAACGTGGAGCATACCGCCGGTTGAACCTGGGTAGTTGACAATCGCACCGCCCCATGATTCACCATCTGTGTTACAGTTGGTCATGGTTCCTTCGAAGATCATTGCATCTGCACTCGATGGGAGGTTGATACAAGCCTTGTCTGCGCCAGTGATGGCGAAGTTGTTCATCGTGAAACCAGTTCCTTGTCCACTGCCGTGACGGATGGCCGTCTCGACGTTGGTGAAGGTAACGTGACTGAAGGTGAAGTTACCGACGTTGTTGTTGGAGTAACATGGTCGGGATCCACCAGAGCTGTCAGCACAGTACGAATTGTAATCACCGTGGCGAGAACCAGCGGAGATTGCAGCAGTGCTTGTGTTGTTGAAGTCAACGTAGCTGAAGACGTGACGGTCGTCTGTACCACCAGTGGTAGCACAGTCGTCCGTGAAGGAAAGACCCTTCCACTCAGCACCGCTTTGTCCTTCGAAGAGGACACGGTGTGTGGAGTTACCAGTTACGGTGACGGAGTCACATGCACCATCAACGGAGATACCCTTGCCGGAAGCGACTTGGATGACGGTTCCTGGCTCAACGGTCAAATCTCCTCCACTGATGGAGAGGAAGTCACTGTTCGGGCTGATTCGGTACGGCGAACCTTCGTTGTCCCAAATACATTCGATGTTGTTGTTGGAACAGTCGAGATCGCTGTCGATGTCAGTACCCTTGCCTTCGAATGGCATTGCACGGACGTAGACACCACAGTCAGCGTTCGAGTTGTCGTAACAGTAGTAACTTCCGTAGTAGCTCCACCATGGCGCAATCGTACCAGGTCGAGCAGCAGAGTTGCTCGAGTATGGCAGAGATGGCATGTTGGTTCCCCATGTGGTGATACCTCGCTCGAGAGCGGTGGATCCGCTGTCAATCATGTAGAGGTAACCGAGACGGCCGATACGGAGTCGGTCGTTGCTGTCGTCACCGTCAAAGGACTTCTGGAAGTAATCAAACTTGAAGCCGGATGGCAAATCGATGTTTGCGTTACAGCCTGTCTTGTATTGGTTCCAGTAGTAACTGTATGCACAGTAGTAACCTGTTGGACGGCCGTTGGACGAACCAGAGATAACTTCAGCAGCGTTGGTGACGGACTTGATACCCGTTGAGAAGGTCTCGTATCCGTGGTCAGTTCCGTCGGTTGAGATACGGAAGTTGGCCGTGTGCGGGTTCGCACCAGCCATGTATCCAGCACCAGGGTTGCGCATGGTGTCACCACGGGTTCGTGTGTGATCCATGTATCCAACAGTTGCGTAGTCGTAGTATGCGTTACAGGACGAGTCGTACTTGAACTCAATTTCGTTTGTGACGTCATAGAAGATAACTTGGTAATCACAGAGGTATTGTGAGTTGTATCCCATGTCTCGCCACTCAACGATGAGCATCATGTTCGGGTCACCAACTTCGAAGGAGTTGGATGAGGTCGTCTTCGTGTTTACACCGCTGGATACAGAGGATGTATCGACAGCAGTAGCGTAGTAGGTGACGTAGTCGCCACGCTCAAGAGTTGTGAGCTCAGCAGACCAGTCACACTCTGCATCAACACACTCACTTCGTTGCTTACCAACTGGGTTGAGTTTCATCGAACTGAGTGTTCCATTGTTGATGCTGTAGTAGAGTGTTGGACCTTCACCAATCGTGTTGTTGACGTTAAGACCCGATGGTGGATCACCTGCGTCAGAGATGGTGTAGGTGAACGTACGAGTCTTGCTGTGCGAGTCTCGCATGCCACTGTGGTCCATGTCAGGAGCGCTGGTATCTGGTGTTGGTGCAACGTTTCCTACCTTGTAGGTGGTTGAACCGGAGGATGCCATGCGTCCGTAGTATCCAGCACTAAGTGCAAATCCGCTCCATCGGTAGGAGGAGGAGTATGCATAGTAGTAACCGGAGGAACATCGAGCGTTGCTGGATGTTGAACGGTAGAAGTAATAGAAACCGTTTGTACCGGCACAGAGCCAGTTGGCCTTGGAAGTGCTGTAGGTTCCGTTCCAGTCGAACTTACCGAAAGTTCCGGTGATGTCCAATCCAGAGAGCGGAATGTTGTACGCTGCGGTGTAACCGTATGTGCTTGATCGGCTAGCACTGCTACCACCAGCGAGTTTACCGGTTTCAATTTCTGGTGTGGAGTCACCAATACCGACCATTCCCCACTTGTTGCCAGTGGCATCGTAGTGGAAGATGAGGTTCATCTGAGGGCCATTCTTTGCGCTGATGGCAAGGAATCCGCCGTCACCTTGGTGCAACTCGGTCAGTCCGGATCGAGTACCACCATAGCCGTTGTATCCACTGCTTGGGGTTGTGGTCCACTGCATCTTCCACTGGGAGTAGAAGTAGTAAGAGGACGAGTAGAAACAGGAGTAACTACCTGTTCCACAGTTGGATACGTCCCACTCGAAGAGGTACTCATCGCTGTGGTCGTAGTAGGTCATTTGTCGGTCGTGGTACCCCTGTGGGTTGAAGTAACTACCAGAGTGGACGTCTGTCTGAAGGACAACGAACTTCTTGGCAGTTCCTGCGTTGACGACGTCGTCAACGAAGAACCAATGTGCGTTGCTCTGAACCCATGTCGATGGGTTCGTGGCAGATGAAGGCGGTACTGGGTCGTATCCGACGTTCGCACCGTTGGTTCCTTGGTTCAAGTCTTGGAACTTCCAGTAGTACTCGACGTAGTCGCCAGCGCTGATGTCAGGGGTGGTTGCCTTAAATCGGCAGTCCGTTGCGGTTGTACCGCAAGATTGGACAGTTGTTGCGCTAACGGAGGTCCAGGTGCCGTTGTTGATGCTGTAGAACATCTTGACACCATTGGTCGAGGTTGTATCGATACCGGAGAGATCGGTCAACTTGGTGAAGAAGGTTCGCTCACCCTCAACATACGAAGTGAGTCCAGAGTATGCTACGTGACTGGAGGTTGGGGCATCCGTGTCAGAGCCACCAGAATAGATGACTTCGAGGTAGCTGTTTGAACCACCGCTGTTGTATGCGTAGGTGTAGATGTAAATGCTTGAGGTCATTCGAGCACCCATACCAACGGTACCCGAGTTCGATTGTGCATTCAAGATGTAGTTGTGAGAACCTGTGGACGAGGAACAAGCAGTACCTGCTGCGTTGTTGTTGTCACAGATTTCAGCAGTCTTCCATCCAGTTCCTTGTGCATAGGTACCTGCGGCTGCAGAGTTACCAATGGAGGAAATCAACTTGCGCTCGTTGGTGTTGGAGTTGGATCCAGACAACAAGTTCGCAGAGATGGCTCCAGAACAAGATGCAGAGGAGATACCGTAGTTGTATCGTGCGTCTGTTCCACAAGCCTCGAGGACTGTTGCTGTGATGCTGACGGAGGACGAACTACCGTATCCATAGCTGACGTATTGCTTCCAGTTGATTTCATCAACGGTTGCACCACTTGGCAGAGCGGAGCTGCTACCAAAGTTGTAGCGGTGCCATGGGACGTAGTAGTAGGAACCGTAGTATCGGTAAAGATAGGAGTACGTGTTGTTGTAACAGTATCCATAGTAGACGTAACAGTATCCACGGTTACCGCTTGTGACCTTGATGGTTGGATCGAGAGCGAGCGGGAAGGCTCGGTCTTCGGACATCAACCAGTCGGATTCAACAGCGGTTGTCAACAGGACCATAGGGCCGTAGA
>JAYYFM010000065.1:2358-6191 GCA_036158745.1 Thermoplasmatota archaeon | reverse complement strand
TGATCGATCCACTGCACCAGCTTCACGTGCTTCTTTTGCACGTCCATCGCTTCCTTTGAATCCCAATCGTCCACCCAAACCAGCATCAGGATTGACAACGATGCCGATTCGCATAACTCGACGTTTCTTCGTTTCGTTTTCAATCATTGCTCTCAACCGTATGAAATCAATCAACCGATGTTTTCATGGTGCTAGGGATGATGGAGTTCCATGGTCAAACAATCCAAACCGGACGAGATTGCCCTCGATGACATCATGAAAGAAAGCATGAAGGAAATGGGCAAGGGCGAGGCATCACACGAAGACGTCGTCCCAGAACCTCAAACAGAGTCTCCAAAGGTTGAGAAAACAAAGCCACAATTCGGATTCAAACTCAGTGGCGCACAAACGCCGGATTCGTTCGTTGTTTCAACACCCAAAAAAGAGCAGGAACAAGAGAACAAACAACAAGTCATTCTTGACAAACCGAGCCAAGGTTTGGATGATGACATCATCGTTGATTGGTGATTTCAAGCGTCGCATTGATGAATGGGACCGTCGAGGGTGAGGCAAGAGGCGCCCCCCATGTCGATGGTCAACGTTACCCTTCCTGATGGTACTGTCAACGAATACGCAGCAGGCGTAACTGCTGGCGAAGTCGTGACCGATGCACTTGGAAAGAAGCACGGATGTCTTGCAGCACGCATCAACAACGTTGAACGCGACCTCTCCACGCCGCTTACAGATGATTGCGATGTTGAAGGTATTCTTGCTGAGAGCGATGAGGGCATTCACATTCTCCGCCACAGTGCTGCACACTTGTTGGCCCAGGCTGTCATGGAACTCTATCCTGATGCGAAGCCAACCATTGGTCCAGCCATTGATCGTGGATTCTACTACGACTTTGCTATGGAACCCATCGGCGAAGGCGACTTGAAACCTATCGAGAAAAAAATGCACGAGATTGCTCGACGAAATCTCAAGGTTGAGCGTGTGGAATTGGACGACCAAGAACTTCGAGAGCACTTTACATCCAATCCGTACAAGATTGAAATCATCGATGACAAATTGGAAGACGGAGATGGCTCAACCATCTACAAGCAAGGCGAATGGTACGACCTTTGCTTAGGCCCGCACGTTCCAAGCACAGCGAAATTGATGTTCAGCCGTCTTACTTCGGTCTCCTCTGCCTACTGGCGAGGCGATCAATCGCGTGAACAGTTGGTACGAATTTACGGCATTGTTGAGCCAACAAAGGAAGCACTGAAAGCAACATTGCATCGAATGGAACAAGCGAAACTACGCGACCATCGAAAACTTGGCAAGGATTTGCAATTGTTCCATGTTGACGAAGAAGTTGGTCAAGGACTCATCCTCTGGACACCACGTGGTGCTATTGTTCGACAACAGTTGCAAGATTTCATCTCACATCATTTACGCCGACAAGGCTACGACCAAGTGTTCACGCCGCATATTGGAAAACTGGATTTGTACCGTACATCTGGACACTTCCCCTATTATCAGGACAGTCAATATCCTCCACTCGTTGAACGTGACTTAATGAAAAAACTCGCAGATGAAGGATGCTCATGCTCCGAATTGTCCAATATGATGAGCACCGGAGACATCGACGGTTACATGCTCAAACCGATGAACTGCCCACATCACGTCAAGATCTATGCATCGCAAGCTCGATCCTATCGAGACCTTCCTCTCCGCCTCGCAGAATTTGGAACGGTTTACCGATGGGAACAATCCGGTGAAATCTCTGGAATGACGCGCGTTCGTGGATTCACACAAGACGATGCACACCTCTTCGTTACTGAAGACCAAATCGCTGAGGAAGTCATGGGATGCATTGAACTCGTTCAAACAATCTTTGACGTCCTTGGGATGCACGATTACCGTGTACGAGTCGGATTGCGTGACCCGAACAGCGACAAGTACGTTGGTGAATCCGATCGATGGGATCGTGCCGAAGAAGCATGTCGTTCCGCAGCGGCTCAACTCGGCGTCAATTGGTCCGAGGAAGAAGGCGAAGCAGCTTTCTACGGACCAAAGATCGATTTCGTTGTCAAAGACGTCATTGGTCGTGAATGGCAACTTGGAACCGTTCAAGTCGATTACAACCTTCCTGAGCGATTCGATTTGTGGTACAAGGGTAGCGACGGTGAAAACCATCGCCCTGTGATGATTCATCGTGCGCCATTTGGCTCTATGGAGCGTTTCTGTGGTGTGCTCATCGAGCACTTTGCTGGAAAATTCCCTACCTGGTTGTCACCAACACAGGTCCACATTCTCACCATTTCTGAGAAGCACAAGCAATATGCATCCGAAGTCGCCCAGAAACTGAAGGATGCTGGCGTTCGAGTCAAGATCGATGATGGGGACGATACCATTGGAAAGAAGATTCGTACCCATCGCAAGATGCGCCCTGCCTATCTCATGATTCTTGGCGATGGTGAGATGAACAACAACTGCGTCTCCTTGCGTTCACGTACAGGTGACCAAATTGCTGACATACCTGTTGATCAATTCCTCTCCGATCTCAAAGAAGAAATCGACAGCAAAATTTCGGAACCCTCTTTAGTCCCAAAACCTCAGGAAAACTGAACAGAATCACAGCATCAATTCGCACTCCATAAAAGGAAGCAGGGTGTAGCAAAACCATGACTGGACCGGTGATCGTTGGGGGGTTTGCCTCCATCGCCGTTGTCCCATTGGTGTTAGCAGCAGTCATTGCCCTGTTGTTTTGGCGAACAGTTGTTCCACGACAACTGCGCGGATTGCAGGTTGCATTCGAGACAGGACCCATGCGATACGAGGTCCATACCGTTACAGAATCGTTTGGTGAAGCACGTGATTTGCTTCGTTCACGCGGCATGCGTTTTGGAGTTGCAACCTACCTTTTTGCACTGACAGGTGCATTGCTTCTCTTCTTCGAATACCTCATTTATGCACAAGGTCAGAGTGACGGTTTTCACGCTCCAAACATCTCACTCGCATTGATTCTGATTATCCTTCCTGCAATCATTTCATCGGGTTCTTCACTGGGTGCTCAAATTATCAAACCGATTGGCCATGGGAAAGCAAAGTTGCAGGAATCCAGCAGTGCACGCAACACCGCTTACATTGCATTGACTATCTTCTGGTTCCTTGGTGTAGGTCTGTTTTACTCACTTCTCGGCTCGTGGGGCGTTCCATTCTCGCATCGACTAAGTGGGTCATTGCTGCTCGCTTTTTCCCCTTCGATCGTTGCGTATGGTCGGGTCATGGGGACGTCGTGGCAAGCGCTTCGTCAATCATCTGCTCAGATTGCGAAAGGCAATCCTTCTCCATTCCACAATCATGCACCTAATGCACGACAGCAAGTGATTGCACGGATTGTCCATCTCAACACATTGGCCATGCCTGTCGTCGCCATCAACACACTGCTCTCGTTGATTGCCATCCTTGTCGCACCTGAATTGTTCACGCATTCTGGACGAGTTCTGGAACTTCCGGAATACCGAGAACAAGCAACCATCATGGAAGAAGGTGGAATCCTCGGATTCTTCCTTATCGAGTTGTTTTCCAACATTCCTGACCCAGGATTGCGTGTCCCACTGGTCACGTCAATTCTGTTGTTCCTTCTCCTCAACGTTGCTTTGGTTGGGTTCCTGTTCGTTTACGAAGTTGCAAGGATTCTTTTCCTCGATGTTCAAGATGTTTCAGGTCGAGGAGGTATTCGTTTAGCAGACAGTCGATTGCTTCGTGCTGAACGTTCTCAGCAAGCCAAAGTCCTCAATTTCTGCTTTACTGGATTTGCGGGGCAATCGATGCTGCTTCTCGCTCTCGCCATGATCACATTCTGG
>JAYYFM010000065.1:0-2348 GCA_036158745.1 Thermoplasmatota archaeon | reverse complement strand
ATTCCTCGTTCCTTCCGCAAGGCGGTGCTTGCGGTGATTGGGAAAACACACTGTGCACCTATGTCGAGAAGGATGCGATGGAAGAATTGACTTGGATGTTGGCTTCTGGGGGTCAAATATGCTTCCTTCTCATCTGGCTTACATCGCTTCAGGTCGGTTCTAAACTCGATGACATCACCTTCGATGCAAGCATCAGTGAACAGCGCCAAATGTTGACTCAGATGGAAGACATGATCTATCTGAAACAACGACCGTTTACGGAACTGATTGCTCAAGACCAATGGACGCGAGCCATCGAACATTACGATGAAATTTTGAATCCGACAGAATCATCAACCCAAGGATTGGACTTGTTGCGGCAAACGGGAGCCAAAATGCAGTTGTTTGCTGGGTTGAATCGTTGGGAGGAAGCGGAGGAAAACGCTGTCTCATTGCTTGCATTGCAAACAGGTCGAGATGCACAAGTTGCACGATTGATTCTTGCAGCTGCAAGTCTCTGTCAACGAGATCTACCCGAGGCTGCACCACGACTTGCGCTCTTGAACAAGAGCGACATCGAAGCTGCACGATTGCAATGGTTTGCAGCCGTCCTTGATTCAAAACGAAGTGTTCCGAGTGTTTCACAACCCGTCCTCGGTGTTGACCCGCTCATGCGTCGAAACATCGACTTACTCAACAGAACGGCGAACGGAGAGCCTCGAGCCAATACCACCTATCGAAACAAGCCTGCTGATCGATTGATGCTGCTCGGTGATTGTGCTCGAATGCGTCTCAGTGGACGGAGCGAAGAGGCCTTGTCGATGCTTGAAGCCTTCATGAAGAAGCATGAGGAACACGCTGAATTGCCAACATCGACGTGGTCACAAGGCCGAGTGGTTGCAGCCCTGTTGCACCTTGATGCGGGTCGACCAAACACGGCTGTTCGTATCGCACGAGAGTTGAGGAAACAGGAGCCACGTCATCCACACGTTCGTTCATTGATTCGAATTCTGAACGAATTGGGACTGCTTGATGCTATGGCAACAGAACCGACCAAGATGACCATGCTCATCGACTCTGCAGGAGATTGGATGCGAGAGTGGCCTATTTTGCATACAGTTCACATCTCACCACGACTTGGTTCAACACAAGCAAGAAAGCATGCAGGGCGAGCCAATGCCTGGATTGCTCACTCAAAAGATCAGTCCGTATCGAAGTACTGGATGAAATCCAGCCTTTGGAAGAAGATTCCATACAACGGAGAACATGAACCTCCACATGGACTCTACTTGCACCTCTATGGTGTCATCACGACCATCGCTGGTATGCCTGTCGATCTTGGATTGCCGAGCGGTATCAATCACAGTGATCTAGTTCGACGAGACCTTGTCTAATCAAACACGTCGTCGCAAACGTTCCATGGATGCATCTGCTTGTCCAAGTTGTTCCAAAGCAGCCTCTACTTGGCCTCCAATGAGTCGCTCTTCGGCAAGTGCAATGGAAGCCTCGGTTTGTTTCATGTCTTCATCTGTCACAGGAATGCTCGATGCCGTACATTGATTTCTCAAGACGGACCACTCCTGCCGGACGAAGTCGAGCAGAGTCTGTGCCTCGCCTTGCTCATTACCAAGGGCATCGAGATCGATGGTGAGGCGTTCAAGCAGTGTTGCAGCATGACTCCATTGGCGCTCATCGGCTGCTGATTGAACCTGCTTGAATCGAGTCATCCATTCCTTCTCATCGGCGAAACCACTGAACCGTTCAGTGATTTTCTTGCGTTGTCGAAGAGCGCGTCGAACGGTTTCCATGGCCTCACGTTCGACTTGAATGACACGAATGACACCTTCTGCCAGACCGATGGATTGACCGGTATCACCTGCTTCAAGAGCAGCCTCGGCTTGTTCAAGTCGGTGTTCAAGTTCGGAGGTATCGAATCCATCTGCAGCCTTGAGCGCCTTCGCAGCATCACCGAGGACTTCGACAGCTCGTTCCTTTGCGTCACCATCGGCTTGAAGTTGAATAGGAATCACACAAGCAAGTTCGAAGGCTTTCTTCGGTGCTTCACGATCGAGTTGTTTTTTCGCATCACGTACAATTTGACGCAAATTGTCAATGGTTGCACCAGATTGGCCTGTGAGCAGTTCTTCTGCCGTGCGTATGGCTTCCTCCGCTTGTTCCCACCACGTGACGATTTCTTGAGCACGGCGCTTGGCTTGACGAAACAATCCTTCCGCTTCCCGTAACGAACCAAGGCTGGCTTCGCGCTCACCCATTTCGTAGGATTTACGAGGACGATTTGCTAGTGGCGCCAATTCTTCTGCGTGTTGAATCACGAGCAGGGCTTCACTTCGCACAACATCCACATCGGT
>JAYYFM010000064.1:0-6400 GCA_036158745.1 Thermoplasmatota archaeon | reverse complement strand
AGCCTTCTTGGTCATGCCAGTGAATCGAAGCATTCGTTGTTCCTTCCCAGTGCTAAGGCGCCACACTTCAATTACATCGGGGACTCCATCCTCGGATCAAATGTCAATCTCGGAGCAGGTGTCAAGTTGTCGAACCTTCGTAACGATGGTCAACACATTGGTATTTGGCTAGACGATGTTCGAAGAGAAACAGGGTTGCGTAAGTTCGGAGCTGTCCTTGGTGATGGTGCACAACTCGGTTGCAATGCTGTCACCAATCCGGGAACCGTTCTTGGAAAGTCATGCATGGTCCATCCCAATACGACCGTGAGCGGATATCATGCAGAGAACAGTGTTCTACGTTGAGGGAAGTTCATGGCCAATCTGTTCGGAACCGATGGAATCCGAGGGCGTGTTTCTCTTGATTCCTGCGACGATGAGGGCGCGCTGGAACGTATCGTTGACGAGCGCTTGCTCACACCACAGTTGATGAAACTGCTCGGTGAAGCCCTTGGACGCTGTCTACCAGAGGAAGGTGAAGGCAGTCAAGTTGTCATTGGATGGGACGATCGTCCACACAATGCAACGCTTGCAGCATGGTTGACACTAGGATTTCATGCCTCCAATTGTGAAGTCGTTCACATTGGCTGTGTTTCTACTCCAATGTTGCATTACGGTGTGCTTGAAACCAAGTCTCGACTTGGTTGTATGATTACAGCAAGTCACAACCCTGTGGACGATTCAGGCATCAAAGTGTTCGATGCACACGGTCGAAAATCAATGCCTGATTACGAAACACTGGTCTCAGAAACGGCGTATTCTTTGTCGCAAGAAGACCGTGAAATCGATGAGGTTGATCGACGAGCATGGATGGAGCCTGATTCCGAACATCGAGTTGACCACGCAGCATGGTTGGAGCGCCGACTGGCTTTGCTTCAACCAATCTTTGAATCGTCGTTCCCTTACCACGCTCTGCAGTTGGATTCTTCGAAAGGTCATGCAGCACATTGGTTAGCAACGTGGTTGCAGAAGCAGGGGCTCTCCATTGAGGAAGTGAGTCAAGACGCACCAGCGATGAACGATGGGTGCGGTGCGGGAGAACTTTCACCAGGACAATCGTGGACGTGGGATGAATTGAACACAAGTGGGCATCTCCTCATTCAATCGTTGACAACTCAAGGCGCGGGGACACTTCTCGGAGCTGCTCTTGATGGTGATGGCGACCGTTGCTTGCTCGTCCGCGAAACCAATGACGGCATCGAAGTCGTTGATGGTGACGACATTGCTGATGCAGTTCTTCGTGCATGTCCAAAGGCATGGAAGGTTGCTGCAAGCATTGAGTCCAATCTCAAACTTCTGTCCAACATTGAAGAGGATGCCAACATGCAGGGTTTTGAGACAGCAGTTGGCGATCGATGGTTGTCCCATGCTCTCGCTTCACACGTGCCGCATCAGGAACAGCAACCGCTCCTATTCGGTATTGAAGATTCAGGTCATATCGTTCTTCCATCACCGCATCCATCCAGTACCAACCATTGGAGTCTCGTCGGAGACGGAGCCATGACCTTGCTCCTTGCTTTGCTTGCTTTCGAATCTGCAGGAACCGGTTCCATGCAAAAAGGATGGAAAAAACGGCTGAGCGTCAAGAATCCAAACCGTTGGATGTGGGATGGTCGAAACGAACTTGCCGATACGGTCGAAGGAATGGTTCGAACCCATTTGGAACTCGCTGGTGACGTTGGAAACTGGCAACGCATGGGATTGGAAGGCGAGTCGAACTTGATGCTCCTTCGTTGCCAATTCAATGACATGGACGTCAGTTTCGGATTAAGAAACAGTGGAACCCAAGAGAAGACGAGCATTAGTCTACGATTTTCCGAGCCTGAACCTGGTTTTGATGCGATGCTGCTGATGCGATCGGTCCAGAACCTCTTGTTGCGAGCGTTCAACCCCGTTGCTTACTGAGATGCAAGCAATTCGTCGCGTGACTGCGTCAGATAGGTGATGATGGCAAGCAAGGTCGCGGTTGCGAGCAGCAAAGCAAGGGCTGCGAGTGATGTCATACCCTGGAAAATAAGCACGCTGGCAACGATCCATGCAAGAACAAGGTTGAGAAATCCAACGATACGCCATCCTCGGCGCAAAGTAAGGACGCCAATCACCCACGAGGTTGTGGACATGGCAAGCGTCAACAGGACGAACAACAACAGCGACGGTGAGAGAAGTCCTGTGACGATGAAGAGCACCTGAGCAACCCAAAGCGAGGCTGAAACCCAAAGGCCCTGATTGGTGTAGGTTGCAACTCCTCCAGCGACAAGACCGAGCGTTCCGATGGCAATGGATGACATCCATATTTCGAACAAGGTAAGACTGAATTCATCTTCAACCCACCATACGAGTTCGTTGAGTGCAACGGGAAGAACGATGAATCCAACCATCAAGACGGCTGGTTGCTTCCATTCCCATCCGCGCAAGAACATCAGCGTAAGAGCGACCAAGGCCGCTGGTCCGAACGAAAGGAGGAGGATGGACAATCCGTAGGAGATACGACCTAGAGCCCCACGATGGTCTTGCAAGTTGCGTTTTTGACGTTCACGCTCAACCCAATTCCATAGCAGAGCAGCACCGATCAACAGAACTTCGTTACCGATGACAGGTACAATCCACGACATTTCATCAAATTCGAGAGGATTCGTCAATGTTGGAATCGGAAGCTCGCCTCCGGCGAGAACACCGAACAAGCGATCGATGACCAACAAACCGACGACCATGTCGAGGACGTTCGGAATCCGTACGCCCAAATCGTTTCGGCCCACCAAAGCAAAACCAGCCAAGGCGACCAAGCCAGAAATGAGAATCAGCAAATCGAACTGGTCATCGAGAAACACAGTGCCTTGCGTCATTCGTGACGCGAGATGAACCAATACCAAACCAGCCATTGTGACGGCGATTGGGATTTCGACACCAAGAACGTCAACCAAACGGAGATTGAGCGAATCTGCACGTAGTCGTGCCAAACTGATGAACAGGAACGACATCCCTCCCATCAGCAACAAGGCAATCATGCCTGAACCACTGAGATAGGCAAAGAACGTTGCAGCAAAAATTGTCACACCGATGAAGGACAGAACGATGCTTGGGCGATGTTGAATATCGCCCAATTCCAGGTCCATCTCGCCTGTAGTTCCAGCGCGCTTGGCACGCTTTTTCTGCTTTTCAGCGAGCTCAATCATCTTCGGATCGATGAACTGAACACCGGTCACTTCGCTCGTCTGATTGTATGCAATCTGCGTACGCTGTTTGGCTTCGATTTCTCGCAATCGGTCATCGCGTCGAGCGACGGAACGCATTCCTGAGCGCCATTCGCCTTGGAAGGCAAGGTATGCACCTGAACCAACGAAACTGAGCAACGCCATGATGGTCAGCAATTGAAGTTCCAGTGCAGTGCCGCTGAACAACATCAAACCGATCATGGCGACTGTTGCGAGTGTTGGTGGAAGCAATTTGTCCATCTTTGTGACACGGCTCAGGTAATGGAACAGGGTTCCCAAGGAGATGAAGCCCATCATCATGGCATCTTGTCCACCTTGTGGGAACCAATCGGCATTGGTGAGTTCGAGTGAAGCATCGTTCCTCAAAGCTGGAATGGCCAAGAGGGCGCTCATGACAAGCAACTGATAGGTGACGATGCTATTGGTTTGGTTTCGCTTAGCGTTGTCTTTGTCACTCAAGAAGCGATCTGTGTGGACCAGCATCAAGGAACAACCAGCGACCATCGTTGCAGCAAACATCGACGTATGGCCGAACTTCCATCCAAAGTGGAGGGCAAAGATGCTCCATGCGACCAACATTGTTCTTGGTTGGCCACGATGTTGCCCAAGTGCAACCAAGGTTCCATGGAAGACAAGAATGGCCGCCATGATGCCGATGAGGCCCCAAGCGGGCATTCCTCCAACACGCGTGATGCCCCACACAGATACGAGGGAAAGAACGAATGAAAGGTTCCACAATTGCAAGAGCCCAGAATCACGGGCTCGAGCACCAAGTTCACTCAACCCTGCCAATCGTCCAGCAAGATTCAATGTCGCTTGACCTTGGCTGAGATTGACATAGAGTTGCTGAACGATGAGCAGCAACATCCATGCCGCAACATGCTGCTCGTTGAGATCGACTGGGATGAAATCGTTCGAGAACATACGCGATTCAACATCGGTTGCAAACATCAACAACCAAACCCATGGCATCAAAACAGCAACACCGGAGATGGACGGGGATTGGCGTTGAACGCCAAGCCATGCAAGACCGAGCCAGACCGTCGCTTGGGAGGCAAGGAGTCGCCAGCCATCGTTTTCTGCTGGAATCAAGATGGTCAGCAGGATGACGATGATGATGCCACCCATCCACAAAACGTGATCCGAAACTGCTTGCTGATTGCGAAGCAGTGCAATGGATGTGAGAAGAGCTGTGAGAATCGCGTAGATGCTGTATGCACTCAAATTGGCAATGTTGATCGTGAAGACATCCAAATTGAGAAGAATGACGAGAATCAACAGGAAGGGTGCTGGGAACAAAATGAACGGTGCGAGACGCTTCCATTCAACACCACGCACTGCGAGATACGATCCACCGAAGGCGCTCATTAGCAAGAGGAGTTGAGCGAGTGCGTACCCAGTCTCGTCTCTATTTGCTGCAATCGAAAGCAACGCCCCAATCATCCCGAGGCCAACAGAAATCGCCCACAATCCAGGTTTGCCGAGGCCGAGGGCTTTGGCAGCAGACGAAAACCAATTGTCCGCTTTGTGGAATTGTGTTGCCATCACTGCGTTGGTTGCCGTCACAGCAAACATCAGCATGAACAAGAGAAGATCATCATCGAAGGAAACAATCTCGATGCTGACGATGGTCCAATCGTTGGAAAAGGCATGCAGACCAATCCAGAGATAAGAGACGGCAATACCGAGACTTGCAAGATTCCCAGATTTCCGGTGAAGAGCAAGACCATGCATGGACAGGGTGCCAAGCAGAATCATTCCTGCAACACCCAGTTCGTCGTACAAGGCTCCAGTAGCGCTTCCAAGCGCAAGCAAGACCAACGTCGCCTGTGCAGCAATGGCGTCATCGTCGTGACGCTGAGCGATGAGGATGTTGAAACCAATCAAAACAAGCAAGAAGATGCCCAAGGAAAGGTCAGCACCAACCGGGGAAGCATCCAACCATCCCCAGTGATGGATATCGAGGGCAAATCCGTAAAGGATTTTCATCGAAATGATGACCCAAGTCACACCAAGCAGATGCATGGTTGGATTTGGAATCCACTTTTCTCCAGCCCACAACCCAGAAAGACCCATGATAATAAGCAACGGACCTCCAAGAAACGGAGGCAATGCGGTTCCAACAACCCATCCCAAAACGGACCAAACAAGGACCATGCCGGCAAGAAGACCGTACCCGAGCCTTCGCTCACCATGAACAGCCATATCGGTCACACTGTCTGGCGCTGCGGCTTCATCGACGGTTCCATCGCGCTTGATAGCACCAGGCTCGTTCGTTTGCTCGTCTTCAGAACTGAACAAGGAGGCAATCTCTCCAACGGCTTCATCCGTTTCCTTCTCTGGAACAGCCTCTTCAACGACGACCTCGTCTTCAGGCTCTTGAATCATGAACTGGCCGAGATCGATTCCGCCGCCCCGGCGGAATTCTTTCTGACGGAGGACATCGTCTTCCACTTGGTCGTGGTCTTGACCGTTCTCCTCCATGCCAATGTCCTAGCAAAGTCCCGTTTGAAACCTTCTCCATTTCCCAAAGTTTTGCATGGAATTTATGACGGCTGAAGAGAAAGGGACAAAGAGGTTCCGCGGTAGCCACAGGCATGGCGGAGCATTCCACCCCGACATCGACCCCTCTTTCGGCGCACGGTATCAATGCGAAAGGCGAGGTTCATTGGAACCTCAATACCGATGTACTGGTCGACATTTCCTTGGCAAGAAATGAGGGCATTTTGAGCGCTCACGGAGCACTCGTCACAGAGACGGGTGAACGCACCGGCCGTTCGCCGAACGACAAGTACATCGTCGATGAAGCATCGACCCATGATGACGTCAATTGGGGCGATGTCAACGTCTCCACCGATCTCGCCACGTTTGAGCGTATGCGAGCTCAAGTCGTGGACTTCCTCTCTGAACAAGACGCCCTGTTCGTCCAAGATTTGGCTTGCGGAGCAGAGCCAAGCGAATCGCTACCAATTCGTGTCATTACGCACAACGCGTGGCACAGTACCTTCGCCCGCAACATGTTCATTCGACCATCGGTTGAAGACCTTGCATCGCACACCCCTGAATTCACCGTCTTCCACGCACCGCATTTCGAAGCTGATGATGATGCACTCAACTCGCAATGTTTCGTCATTGTCAACTATGCTGCT
>JAYYFM010000063.1:0-6408 GCA_036158745.1 Thermoplasmatota archaeon | reverse complement strand
CGATGGAACAGATTGCACCCAGGAGAAGCGATGAAATCGACATGGGTCGAGCAACAATTTGGTGAAAGCACTTCACCAATTATCGCCGTATCGGACAACGTTGCTGCTGTTCCTGAAATGATTCGCGAGTGGGTCCACGCACCGTATACCGTTCTTGGAACGGATGGCTTTGGTCGCTCAGACACACGTCCTGCGCTTCGCCGCTTCTTTGAGATCGATGGTGAGGCCGTCGCTCTTGCAGCTCTCTCGTCGTTGGTGCGAGAAGGCCAATTGGATGCTTCTGTTTACGCCGATGCAATGGCGAAGTTCGAGGTCTCGACCGAGCGAACCGACATCACAAGCCTTTGATTGGTGGCGTCCACGTTCCGTTGTTCCTTGCGTAATCGAGGATGTGCCAGTACACCGTATCGAGTTCAACGGTTGAATCCTCAACGTGATTCAGTTCATCGATAGTAAGAGGTTTTGACAATCGCTTCCATGCAGCTTTGGCATTCCAACGTAAGACTGGAATGTGTTGGGCAGGGCCACATGTTGGAAGGGTCCAACGTGTCTTCCATGGTCGTTCAATGACGGATGTTGTTTGAACAGCACTTTGGGTGGTTTTCCACGAGTTTCCTTTACCGTATTTCTTGTTGACCAACCATGACGGATTGATCGATGAATCAACGCGAAATCCTTGTCGTTCAAGGACGGGGAACATCCACGGGGCTACGTAGCCAGCTGGAGCGCGAAACCATTTTTTGAAATGGTTTGGAAAATGGTGTTCAAGAAGTCGAACGGATTCGGCTAGATCGGTTGTAAAACCCTCGACATTTTCCTTCCATGCGGACCAACTTCGATGGTGCAACCCATGGCAGGCGATGGAAATCCGTTCATTGTATGAATCAATCAAGGAGTGCATCATCTTCACAAAATCATGAGATGCGCATTGGTCGGCGATTACGAACAGCGTGACAGGATGATTGTGCGTGCTCATCCAAGCATCAAACCCGGTAAAACCTTCTCGAAATTGTTCTGAAACATCTGGTAATGACGGGTTCGGTTTCGAGCGAGTTGGATGTCCTTGATTCGAAGGAACGTGACGGAGATCATCCGTATCAACGGTCAACCAGGTTCTTCGCACACCCTTCACATCCGGGGCAAATCGATAACGTGGATTTTGTGAAGGACCGTTTTGTTGTTCAATTCGATGCCAATGAATTCGTCTATGATTTGGCCGTTCCACCGCTGGCAGATTCGTTCTGCTGTCACAAGACCTGCCTCGTTACGAGGATGGACGGTGATTTCAACTCTGAATACCGATCCTCTTGATTCAAGCCATCCAAGCACAGCATCGACTGCATTCGTAGCAATGCGTCGGTTGCGGAATCCTTTTCGAACCCAGTAACCGAGGTTGTAGTTCGAATGAACCAATTGCATTTCATCTCCAAGACCGATCAATCCGATGAAGGTGTTTCCGTTATCATGAATCGACCAAAAGTGGACGCGGTCCGCATTTGAGAGATGTTCCAAATCGTGCAACATATCTGCGAGTTGGCGAGTGATATCTTCATCGCTTTGTAGCCAAGGCAAAGCGGCCTTTGCCGATTCGGGGTCCTCTGTGTACGCCTCAATCACCATCGGTAGAATGGCTTTGGAAACGGGACGTAGAGAATACCCTCCCTCCAAGTCTGGGAGATTCGGTGTTTCTGGCATGTGGCATACCTCAGGCGGACAAATGGGTGATGGCGTTCATCACGTTCTCGTCGTTTGGATGGACACGTCGAGCCATTTCAAGCATCCAATTGAGATGTTCGGCACGACCAGCTTGTTGCAGAATAAGGCCAATGTGGTACAACAACGAAACATCGTCACCAAGTCGAGGTCCAAGAGCATCGATGTTGTGTTCTGCTTCAGCTATACGCCCCGCTCGAACCAATCCAAGCGATTCAACAACGATTCGATGCACTTCTCGAGGATCCATTGGTTCTCCAGCAGGCCATGGCCAGATGCGCGTGCTCGTTGGTACATCAGGAGCAACAACGTCTTCCTCTGCAGGCTGTTCGATTGTCGATTCGACATCATCGTCTTCGGGCAGTTCGGGAACCGTATCGTCTTCTGGGAGTTCTGGTGCTTCAGACTCTTCTGGCAACTCTGGAACAGTCTCTTCCTCAGGGAGTTCTGGAACCTGTGGTTCATCCTCTTCAATATCATCAGGGATGTCAGGAATGGTGAGTTCTTCAGTCGGAAGTGGGAGGTCGTTCTCGGTCTCAGGAAGTTCTGGGATCGCGTTCGGGTCAGGGCCAACAGTTCCTGTAAAGTCAACATCGTTCTCGTCATCAGCCGTTTGAATCAATTGTCCCTGTCCGGTGTGCACAGGTTCCGCAACTTCATCGAGTGGGTTTGCATCTGGAAGTTCAAATCGCTCTTCAATATCAGGCGCATCATCGGTGGTCAACTCAACCTCTTCACGAGTTTCGAATTCGACCGTCTCGGACAAGGTTGGACCTTCACTATCAATGAACGAGAATCCATCACTGGACAATCCTTCGTCGTATTGATCCACTTCGATGGTGACATCTTCGAGGTCAAGGACTGCCTCGACAGCGAATTCTTCCTCTTCTTCGTTGTTATCGCTGTCCATGAGTGTTGAAAGGAGGTCGTTTTGTACATCGGAAGCAACCTCGAGATGCTGATCGCGTGCTGGCTTGTTCAGGTCGTAGTAACACTGCACGCACGTTGTTGCGTCAACTTCGTTTTTAGCACCGCAAAATGGGCAAGGATTTCCCTCCTCAACCCCATCCTTTTTGCGCTTCCAAAACATGGTCTCGCCTACTTTCTCGGTAGGCACTTGTGGTTTAAGCATCACCATTCCATGGACGACGAATGTATCATTCGCCATAGTCTGAAATGATGGCAACCGGTGGAGAAGGTATGGGCGAGCGAGGAAAGGTTCGGCGTATGGACAGTTCCTCATCTGAAATGGATGTTGAACCTGAGGGTGAAGATGGAGGCATCTGGCGCCGAGGACAGGACCATTTCCGCCATTTCACATCACTGCTTGAAGAAGAACTGAAGGAAGAGACATCGATGATTCAGGAACGTTGGTCATCGTGGTCGCATCATCGATTGCAGGTATCTGGACTCGCTCTCCTTGGTTTGAAAGGTCGAACCAATGGAACGCTGTTTGGCGAGGATATCCTGGTGTTCGAACATCCTGACCGCCAACATCTCGGGCAACACCGTTTCACACATGGCGATATTGTCGTCATCAGTCGCTCAAAGCCAATCGGTGAGAAAACCATCGAAGGGATCGTCCTTGAACGCGGACCGACGCGTCTTCGAGTGGTTGTTTCGCAACGACCCAAAGATCTCAGAAAAGGAACATGGAGACTCGACCGTGGTGCGAATCGAGTTGCGCATGACCGTATGCAGGAAGCTCTCGAAATGTTCCATTCGGTTGAAGGTGACCGTGGAACAATTCTGCGTGATGTCATCCTTGGACAAGTTCATGATCCGGAGGATAATGCTTCCATGCCTCCAAAGATTTCAGGAAAATTCAACCGTTTAGAGCGAATTGATGTTGCTCTGAATCCATCCCAAACGGAAGCGATGGATGCAGCCATGAAGCGTCGCGTAACCATCGTCCAAGGCCCACCAGGTACAGGAAAGACCCACACGGCTGTTGCAACCCTCGCTCAACTTGCAATGGAGGGTCGTGGGCCGATTCTTGCAACAGCAGAATCCAATGTTGCTGTGGACAACCTGCTCGAAGGCTTGTTGGATTTGGGAATTCGAGCGGTTCGAATTGGGCGACCTGTCAAAGTTCGTGAAACATTGCGTATGGCAACACTTGATGCCCAGATTGAAGATCATCCCAAACAGGACGAGCTTGCCATTATTCGTGATGAAATGGACGAAGTACACCGAGCCTTGCCCAAGTTGAAGGGTCGTGAAAAGGGACTTGCGCACCGAGACATTCAACACAACAAGAAAGAAATGCGACGCATTGAGAACGAGATGATCGCCTCCGTATTGGACAGTGCACAGGTCATTTGCTCCACCAACATCGGGTCAGGACATCGTCTTCTCGAAGGCCGACGTTTCCCCATCGTCCTGATGGACGAGGCTACGCAAGCGGTTGAGCCGAGTGCGCTGATTCCTATTTCCAAAGGCTGCCGCCAACTCATCTTGGTCGGTGATCACAAGCAACTCCCACCAACGGTCATCTCGAAAAAAGCAGAGCATGGCGGATTGGGACGTTCCTTGTTTGAACGGCTGATCGATGTTGGCATTCAGACACATTTACTCGACGTTCAGTACCGGATGCACCCCGTATTACGAGAGTTTCCAAGTGCTCGATTTTACGATGACCGTTTAAGCGACGGTTGCACTGCGATGGAGCGACCTGCTCCTGCAGGCATTCTGTGGCCCGATTGGGATCATCCCTTTGCCTTCATCCCAATCGATGGTGTTGAAGATGAGGAGCAAGAAGGAGGAAGTCGCAGCAACCCAATCGAAGCTGCTCGGATTTACGATTTGGTTCAGGGGTTGTTGGAGCCTGGTGATGTCCTGCCCTCAGATATTGGAATCATTACACCGTACAGTGGCCAGGTTCGTGCCCTTTCGGACATTTTTGATAGCAACAAAGAGCGAGAACAAGGAGGCCGATTCGCTGGTCTCGAAATCAATACGGTCGACGGGTATCAAGGTCGAGAAAAGGAAATCATCATCTTTTCAGCCGTACGTTCAAATCCTGAAGGCATCGTTGGATTCCTGAGCGATCAACGCCGCCTTAACGTTGCCATAACCCGAGCAAAACGCGGACTTGTCGTCGTTGGTGACCCACAAACTCTGCGTTACGATCCAACATGGCGATCGTGGCTGGATTGGGCCGAGGAGCGCGGTCTGTTTGCCTGGCACTTGGTCAATGGCTAACACGCAGGTTCAACAACGAACAGCCATTGGAGTAGACATGGCGGAAAGCCCAGTCACGGTTTATCAAGGCGGAACACTTGCTCAGCAAGTGCTTTCTTCAGCTCCTGAAGGGATGCTGATTGCACCCGTATGGCGCCGAATCGCAGCGTTTGCCATCGATGTCATCGTCATGTCTCTCCTTCTCCAGGTGATGACTCGATTCACATTCCTTGAAATTCTCATCAGTTGGAATTACCTCACCGAAGGTGCTCGATATGGCGCAACGTTTCTGGTAACTTGGGTACTTTTCTTTGGTTCGCTGTGGTTGTATTGGAAATACACAGGTCGTGCATATGGCCGATCCCTCGGACAGCGTGCGTTCCGAATTGCCATCGTGCATGACAATGGCACGTTGCTTGAATTGCACCATTTCGGCCCTCGAGCTTTCCACAAACTGCGTTATCTCATCCCCGTTCTTGGATGGATCTTCGGCATTCGAGATGTTCTTCGTGCACGCTCAAAGACGGCAGAATACCGCACCTCCATCGATGTGAGCAACCACACAGTTGCAGCGGTAGATTGGTCTCTCCCAAGCGATACGCGCTTGAATTTAAAGTGATGAACCTTCTACGGAGGACAGGTGAGAGGAATGAGTCAAGAACACTCTGCAACAGCTGGCTCGCTTTCGGTTGTTCTGCAAACCGTTCGAATGGAAATCGATGATGATGATGAGGACATCGTCGAAGTTATGCTCAACCTGACCAACGAATCTGCGATTCCCATTGGTGGAATTTCAGCGAATATCAAGACTAGTCTTGGCACAACTGTTGAACCAATCGAAGGAGTATCATCCATTGGTCCTGGACTTACACGTTCGTTTTCCTTCGCTTTCAAACTCAGCGATGGTGACTGGACGTTCTCCCTTTCTGGTCAAGGCCAGTCGCTTTCACTCGGTCCTTACGAAGCGGACTTTGAGTTCCAACAGGTCAAGTCAAGGCAAATTGGTAACGCTGTTGGATCAAGCCTCTTCTCAGGAGCCTTTGATGCGAATCTCGGAGACTTTGGTAATGTTCAGGAACGTGAACTTATTGATGCCAGTCAGGTACAGATGTCTTCGTTCTTTGGCGAAAATGCTGAAGGCGGATCAACGAAAATCAGTGCAGGTACCTTCGGAAACGCCGAGGAGGACGGTCCAAAGACACCGCCATGGGAGCAAAAGAAGGTCGAAGCACCGGTCGCTGCAGACCCATTGCTCAGTGCACCGTCTCCCAATCCGCTGCTTTCCACGCCTGTTGCGAGTGAGCCTGCTGCTCAGCCTGCTGTTGATTTGTTAACACAAGTTCCGCTTACGCCGGTAGAATCTGAGCCTGCTTCATCGCCTCCACTTTCACCACCAATTGAACAACCTGCACGGGTTCAATAAGAACCAGTCGTTCATACAGAAGCGACCCCGCCTTCGTTACCACCCGGCCCTTCTGGACCTCCATCAGGTCCTCCAAGTGGTCCTCCCTC
>JAYYFM010000062.1:0-6433 GCA_036158745.1 Thermoplasmatota archaeon | reverse complement strand
GGAACCATCCCAGAAGGATACGATGACGATGCTCGCGTTAGCTCCTTCATTGCAGGGCTGTTCCTCACCCACAAGGGGATGGCTTCGATTACGCAAGGGAATAAGCTCGAGGATGTCATCATGATCGAAGATCTCTGGCCGCATTTGGAGACTTTTGAGGAAGTCCTCGCTGCAACGCTTGAAGCGGATCAAGAGGCACAAATTGCACGAGACGATTTCAAGACAGGTTCTGAATTGCATGCAGAGCGTCTTCAAGAGAGGGCTGAAAAAGCACGTCTTGCTGAAGAAAAGGCGAGATTGAAGCATGAAAAAGAGCAGCAAGAAACAACTCCTGAATTCATTGAACATGAATGGATGGTCGAGTAGGTGATGAAATGTCTGAACCAGAATTAGAAACGCTCCTCGAAGCCACGTTGTTTGGTTCTGGTAAGTCGCTTTCAATCAAAGAACTCTCAGAATCACTTGGCTATGAGGAAGAAGAAATTTCTGAGGCTCTTTCCTCTCTCCAAGGAACGATTAAACGACGTCGAGGTGGTGCATTGAGGATTGTTGAAATCGGTGGTAAGTGGGCCATGGAAGTACGTCCAAATGTTGCGGACCATTTGCCAAAAGAAACCAAGACGGAGATGCCAAAGAAGTTGCTCAAGGCTGCAGCACTGATTGCTTATCACCAACCGATGCCACAATCACGTCTTGTCGAACTCCTCGGTCAGAAAGCCTACGATTACGTACGTGAACTCTCCCAATACGGGATGATTATGCGAAGGAGAGATGGAAATACACGACGTTTGACGACAACAAGGCGCTTCTCGGAAGCGTTTGGCTGTCCACATACGGACCTGCGAAAAGTACGGAAATGGTTCAGAGAACAGGTCTCTGAAGCAGGATTGTTCGATGGGATGGACTCTGAGGCATTGAAAGATGTTGGCGAAGATGGCCTTATCCAGGCAACGTTGCCACTCGAAGAAGAGTGATTATTCTCTTAACGATTTCAAGATTTCAGCAACTCTTGTTTGTGTTTTTGGCCCTTCTTCAGCAATCAATTGCTGAGCAACTTTTTCGATTTCTTCGCCGACTGCACCAGCACTGACGGCCATATTCTTCGCATGGAGGCGCATGTGTCCGCTTTGGATTCCACTTGTGGCTAAGGCTCGCAATGCTCCAAGATTCTGGGCAAGACCTGCTGCAGCCATCACTGATGCCAATTCCTGAGCAGATTCAACTCCGAGAATCTCGAGGTTGGCTCGTGCAACTGGGTGGACCTTTGATGCCCCACCTACGATTCCAACAGCCATAGGCGTCTCGATTGTGCCAACGAGGTTTCCTTCTGCATCCTTTTCCCAATGTGTCATTGATCCGTATCGTCCTTGGTGGTAAGCAACGTAGGCGTGACATCCTGCTTCCACTGCTCGCCAATCCTGGCCACAAGCAACTGCAACAGCGGAGATTCCATTCATGACGCCTTTGTTGTGTGTTGCAGCTCTGTAAGGGTCCGCCACAGCGAAGTGATGCGCTTCAAGAATGCCATCGATGATGTTCTTTCCATCATCTACATCGCCTGTATTGCTCATCTCTTTTGGGGTAAAGGTTGCCGTAACCCGTGCAAGTCGCTGTGTGGCCAAGTTCGAGAGAATTCGCAAGAGCGAGCGCCCCGATGTCATTTTTTCCAATTCTGGTGCAAGTAGTTCAGCCATTGTGTTTACCGCATTGGCGCCCATTGCATCGCGGCAATCGACGTGGATGTGTACGATGAGCATTGGTCCAGACAACGTTTCAAGAGAGCGAGTTGATATGTTCTTACATCCTCCTCCCAGACGAATCATAGTTGATGGTAAGCTATTGGCAAGTTCCATTAGTTGGATTTTGTTCTTCTCGATTTGTTGAATGGCTGAATCATGATCTCCTACATCGAGAAGTTGGATTTGAGCAATCATCATTGGAGCATCGTTGTTTGAACTGAATCCTCCCTTTGCATGGCAGCGCTTCGCCATGTTGGATGCAGCAGCAACAACACTTGATTCTTCAAGGCAAAATGGCACGACGTAGTGCTTTTCATCAATGATGAAGTTGGTTGCAACTCCAACAGGAAGCGACATCGTCCCTATCACATTCTCAATCATGCGATCTGCTGAAGCATCATCCAATTCTCCACTTGCAGCCAGAGCAGCGACGTGTTCATCATTGAGATCCGCAAGATCTGCAACCATTCGTCGACGTTGTTCAACATCAAGTTTGTAGAAGCCTTTGAGGCGGCTATTGTCCACTGGCATGGTGTCCACTCACATCGACCCAAGGGTATTGGATGCATGAACCAATCGGATGCAATTAACGGGTTTAACGCCTTATTTAACGCGTTAAAATCGTGTTAATGCAGCGTTAATCCGTGGTGTAAAAACCGTCTGGTAATTCGATTAACGTCTCATAACACGTTGCTATGACCTTTCATGTCTGTGAAATATCATATACTTGGTCAAAGTTGCTCGGGCATGCATGGTAATACAATCGATTTTGGTTTTCCTTCACTGAGTGAAGACCCATTTTCCTCCAGTCCGCTGGAAAAGGATGAGTTCGATTTGTTGGTCGGTCGCCATGCGTTGTTCGATGAGCTCGAACGAAAAATCACCTTCAAATCGGCGAATCGTATTCTTCTGGTGGGAGAATTTGGTTCTGGAAAAACATCGTTTATGCAGTGCTTGAGTTCGAGAACGAACCTTCATGTGAAGATCGATCGTATCGCCTTCTCTGAACCCGGTGTTGAGTTGCTCAAAGATATGTACGCACAACTCATCGATGGTTTACCACCACATGATTATTCGAAATTGAATCGTGAATTGCGCCGTATGCTTCACGATTCACGTCAAATGCTCCCTCTCATCACCATCGATGCAGATATGGCGGATTTTTCTTCCCTCGAAGCATGCTTACGTTCTTCGCTGCACTTCTTTGAGAGTCTCCCCGCGCTGATCATTATTGCCATCAATCCTCAACAACAATCGCTTATTTCTGAACAATTGCTTCAGCGTTTTGAACTACGAACGATGTCTGAATTGGGGCATGATGGCATCAAAGCCATGGTCGAGAGGCGAATTGCAAAAGTGGCTACGCAACCCTATCAAATGTCATCGGAAGATGCAAACCGACTCCTCCAATTGAGTCAAAGTGGCCACCCTGGGGCTTTGATTCGAATTCTTAGGAACGTTGTTTCAGGAACGCAGAATGCATCGGTCAGTCCTTTGTCTCAGCCTAGGTATGTACCTCCTGTACTCGAACCGACCGCAGAAGTCGCTGCTGAGCCTGAGCCTGTTGAGGATATTCCACCCGCAATGGATGTGGATGAACCATTGGATGATGAATTGGTGAAAGAAGAATGGGAACAAACACCAGGAATGACAGAAGCAAGCGGCTTTGACCTTGATTTCCAAATTCTTGATGAACCAATTAAACTATCTGAGGAAGAGCCAGAAGATAACCCAATCGAGCCATCAGAGGTAGAAGATGAGGGCTCAGATGAGTCCTATGTCACAGAACGTAGCCTTCCATTTGTAGGAGCTTTTGGAGGATTACGCAATCGAAACATCATCGCAATAGAAGACAAAAGCCCCGCCCCTGAAGGCCAATTCAGGGAAACAGATGAAGGAACTGCGTTTTGGTCTGCGGAAGAATTCTCGCCTATGTCCGAAGAGGAGGGCGAACAAGTTGAGACAATTGAAACTGAAGAAATCCATACATTCTATGACGAACCACAGGATTCTGTCTACTCGGAGGAAGTTGGCATCTCTGAACCAAGTCAACTCGATAGGAATGCCATCGAAACCTTCACTCGACTTTTGACTCAAGTCTTGCAACCTTCTGGAACGCGTTTGCATGGAGATGAACAACTTATCGAGCAACTTCGCGCGTTATCGAGGCCACGCTTGACTGAGAAGGAAGAGCACGTTCTCAGCATAGCAGTACTAAGTTCTCTTACAGCATCTGAATCAATTGTCGTTGCTGAAGCAAAAGGTCGGACAATTTCTCCATCCGATTCCGCGTTGCTTGAACGCCTCTCTGTCAAACGAGCCCGTCTTTCCCAAATCTGCAATCGATTGCACAAGGCTGGAATCCTACATGCTCGAATGGTTGGGCGTTCGCGAATGTTTGGTTTAACGAGGAGTGCGTTAGCACAATTGATTGCTTGGGGTATTGTTGGAGGTGATGAATGATGACATGGTCGGTAAGTTGGTCTTGGCAAGCACCATCAAGAGTGAGTTCCATTGAATCTGTCAATGGGCACCTCTGTGTAGCTTATGGTCTTGAATTGGTTCTGTTCGATGAATCCAATAAAATCCAATGGGAGCGAAGTATGCCGTTCAAGGTTCATGCTATCTGCAATGCAGATGGCAGGATCGGTGTCTTAGCTGCACACGCGTTCTATCTCCTCAATACGGTCGATGGTTCAATGGTTCATGAGGGTCGTTCATGTCCTGGGGGCTTCTTGCAACTTCTCAACCGCCCTGGCGGAGGCTGGGTCATATCCGGAAGAGATGGCAATTTGCACTTGTTTGATGCAAACGGTGTTGGCATACGACGCATGCACTCCGGTGTTGTTCGGCGGCTCATCGGATGGTTAGATCGAGAACATCTGCTCTGGCAAGATGCAAGCGGAGTCGTGTATTGTGGTCAAATTGCTCAACAAGACAAACGTCGAGTTGTTGATACGACTGTATGGAGCTGGGTTTCTCCTCTGAATGAAGGCCATATGCTTCTCCAATCCGCTGATGGACAGCTATGGGACGGAATCCCACATCCGTACGGTTGGGATGCGATTGAGCGCATCGAGATTGAATCGCTCGAGCCACTCGTTGCAACGCGTGCTGGCGATGGCTGGTGGGTTCTTGGTATCGAAGGGCATCTCGATCATATGAGCACAGAAACAGGTGAAACAAGAATTGGCGAGGGTATGAATCTCGGTGATATGTTGATCAACCTTGGACGTGATTCGATGGTGACATGTCGTCGTGATGGTTTGGTTCGACGTTGGGTAGCACCTCATCTTGCGGAGGAACAACGCCGCCATCGGCAAAAAGAAGCGGCAGATGCGAAACTTGCTCGCTCATGGGAAGAACGTCGACAATTGTTCCAGAGAGCGCTTACTGCGGAAGATGAGGGACGTTTGTCCCGTGCAATCGAACTCTACGAAGCATTGGGAAGAAAAGAGGACGTACAGCGGCTTCTGAAACGACAAAAGGGCGGTGATTCAGCTGAATCCTGATGAAACATTGACCATGGAACGCGTAAAACATTACCTGTCCATCACAGAGAAAGCCCGTGCGAAAGCCACTTCTCTAGCATCAACACCTGACGAAGAAACGATGCTCAAGACCTTGCTGTCGATGGCGGACGACTATGCGAATGATGCACAGTATTTCTTGGATCAAGGTGACCTTATCCGTGCATTTGGAGCCATCAATTACGCTCATGCTTGGATTGATGCAGGCGTCAAACTCCGTCTTCTCGACGGTCATGGAGACGACGTCTTGTTCACGCTGCCGTGAACTCGCTGTTGTGTTTTGGCTCAACTTTCGATACCAAATCGCCAATGGCGTCCACATCATTTAGAATTTCCTTTGCTCGCTTTTTTGCCAGATTAACAAAGGGCTGAATCGATTGTTCGAGGTTGTTTCGAAGACGATAGATGTGGGCCGGACGGCCGCGTGTTGCTTCCGTTCGAGGAGAAAAATGGACAAGATTCATTTCACGAAGTTCCGCAATGGCCATGCTGACATCGGGTTGTCGAATGTTGCAATGACACTGAAGATCCTTTGACGTTGAAGCCCCATGATGATGCAGACAGAGAAGGACGCTCGCCGTGTTCTCGTTTGCACCAAGTTGGATGAGTTTGTTCCGAAGAGAGCGTTGTTCATTGCTCATGTGGGGACTTACTCCGACTGCCATAACATTATTACAAACGTTGAGATATATAATAACTCCACCTACGTTTTATTGAGAATATAGAATTTAATTTATTAATATCACAAAGAGGCATTAATATCCTCAACAACAATTATCTATAGACCATTGACTAGTCTGATGTTTTTTCCCTTGACCACTTCAAGGATTGAAATTCCATTTTCAAGGGCTCTTCGCTTGAGGTTTGCATCGACTGTGAGGAGAGGAATACCTCGCTCATCAGCCACTTCAAGGAGTGCATCATCCGTATGCATTGTTGGATGGTCAACACATGTAGATCTCTGCATTAAGAGGTCAAGCATCAGTTTTTTTCCACGTGGACGATTTGCTTCAATCTCTTCGAGCTCCTCTTGAACCAAGCCGATGAGGATGAAATGAGGTGGTCCTACGAGATTCGATAGTGCTACGTCAATGTTGAAGGATCCATCAATGAGTGCGACCCACCCACAGGCATCGATGAGCACGTCGCCCATGCATTCACCTC
>JAYYFM010000061.1:0-6443 GCA_036158745.1 Thermoplasmatota archaeon | reverse complement strand
CATTGGTCAAGTACAACCTGAGCTTGCCACAGAGTATCCGTTCCCGTTCTTGCACGGTGATGAATTCGATAACGCTCGTTCGATGCGTGTCATGCACAGAATGAACATTGATGGAATTATGACCTTTGAAGGAATCCATCCGATCACGTTCTTTGATTCAACCATCAACAACGGCGACGGAACCTTTGGTAACTGGCGCTATGTGTACCACGGCCCTGCTTTGACTGCTGCCGGATTGAATTACAACGAAGTTTCTGCGTACAAGGCATACAGTATGCTTTGGGACGGAAACGACGCTTCCCTAACCGGAGAAGCGGTCAACATCATCGATTTCGTTGATGTCAACGCAACGCACTGGTTCATCAAACTCGTGAACGGCGGTGACGGTGATTTGCCACCGTGTGGCCAAATCGACCCAACCGACCCAGACAGTCCAGTTCGCTGTGAAATTGTCCCAGAAATGGACACAGGCACCTCGCTTGAATTGGCTGGAAGCGTCACCAACCGTACACTTGTACCATGGACCATTGAACCGGTTGCTGTCCAACTTGACAAGGACAAGAACGGTGTCTTCAGCAGCGGCGGAGAAACCCAATTCACACAAAAGCCGAACTGTATGGACGTCCAAGGAAACAGAATTCCAATGCAAAGCATTGACGATGAAACAGAGTGCCTCACCAAGGGCGGTGTCGAAGCTGAGTATGATTACAACTTCACGTGGGAAAGCCAGTATTCATCTGGAACCTATGGAATGCGTATTGACTTCACCAATTCGGGATACTACTTCACAGGAAACTCGTCAGCACTTGCAACAACGGGTGCCTACATCAACGTCACTGTTGTTGGAACAACCTCGTTTGAGTTGACCTCGATTGCTCGATTGTATCGAAACACAAACACATCGATTCAGGCACGACTCGTTGACAACTCTCTGCAACCAGTTCGTGAAGCGCCTGTGAATTACACATGGTCGTTCGATGGACGAACAGAAACAAGCTACACCGATACGAATGGATTCTTTGAAATGCCATTCAATATCACAGCGGAAGACGATCTTGGTCTCTTTTCGCTCACGTTTGATTACGAGGGTACACCACTTCTCAAACCAAGCAATGCTGTGCAAGATGTATGGGTTGTTTCTCGAACCTACCTATCGGTCGTTTCGACCGATGGAAACCGTCGTCAATCAGGCGACTTGTGGGATTTCACTGCCCAAGTGAAAGACGACAACAAGACGCTCGAGTTCGATTCTGGTGGTCGCGACCTTGACGGAGAAAGCGCTCCAAACGGAGGATTGGTCGATGTTATCTTCGAAGGAACAGACTTTGACAACGTCCAACACCGACAGGTCATTGCTACATTGGCCCCATCTGCTGGTGTTATTTCGCTACCAGAGACCCAACCAGACAACTCCCATCTGTGCTACTACGACGGTAACGATGACGGGTTTGCAGACCGTGACCTGAACCAAGATGGTGACCTCGACCGTCTCGAAGCCGTTGGCTGTTTGAAGGCTGATATTAGTCCGCTTTCACCGACCAAGTTGCGAGAAGATCCGGAGTCTTTCCTGCCTGATGGATTCGGCCCGGTCAACGTCATTCTTCGATTTGAGGAATCGTTGCCAAACGAAGGCTGCGCTCCGCTTGATGCGAGCTACCTTGGTCTGCAAGGACAATGGGATCCATGTGCAAACGTACCAGGAAACAACCACTACCGTACGATTATGACATACAACGCGAACGGATTCTCACTCATTGGTCGAACCTCGTTGTCGGTCGATGACCAAGTTGTTTACACGAGTGAAGTCGATCCAGTTACTGGATTGGTTGTTCCAAAGCCAATGATTGTCACAGGACAATTGACCGACGAACTTGGGGAAGTTCTCGTAGGACGAACCATCCGTGTCAGTTACGAGATGGTCAATGGCCAGAGCGGTCCAGTCAACTGTAATGCTGCAGTAACCGATTCGAATGGAAACTATTCCATCGTTTGCCCACTTTCTGACGTTCTTGCTGGAAAGACCAAGGTCACTGTTTCGTACTCATCCTATGACAACAACGATGCATTCCGCTACGACAATAAGACCATCCAGACCGAATTCGATGTGTTCTCGAACTCATCGCTTTCGATCACTGAGGTAGGGCCGTTCAAATCGAGTGTTGACACGTACAGTATCGAAGGAATTCCATATCCAGTACTTTACCTGAAGGAATCCTTCCACATCGACGCATTGTTGACACAGAGCAACGGACAAGCAGTCGGTGGTAAGTGTCTCAACATCTACCTTGACCCAGAAGAAAACATCCGTCCAATTGCAACCATCCGAACCAACGATCTTGACGGTACCGTCGAGTGGTTCAGCGGCGACCCGCTCCAGAATCCATCGCTACGTGGTGTTGAACTCACTGGTGGAAAGAAGGAAGGTTTCCGAACACTGAAGGTTGCCTTTGAGCCGGACTTCAACGTCCCTGGTGGATGTGATAAGGACGTCGAGAACGTTCTGAATGGATCCGAGGTCGAAATGGAAGTCCTTGTCCGGTCACGTGTTGACCTGCAGGTTGAAACCAACTGGTACTACGGTGGAGAAGCAGGAATCCCTGAAGGAACCCTCGTCATCGGTGAAGTCGCACTTCTACGTGATCGACTCGACATTGCGATTGAAAACGAGGAAATCCAATTCATCCGACAATACCGTAACGAAACTGGTGCTTGGGTCACCATGTCGGCTGCGACAAACAAGACCGTCACCAATGAGCAAGGAATAGCCCGTTTCGAATGGTCGTTCGACGGACGTTCTTGTGACGGTGTTGAGTGTACTGGTGAATGGCAAGTCATTGCTGTCTATGCAGGCAGTCAGAACTTCCAAGCATCTCAGAACAACATTACGTTCGCTGTTGATTACAAGGCTGCTACAGAAGTTGAGGCAAAGGGCTTCTTCAGCCCAGAAAACGCCATGGCATTCAGTATTGTTTTGATGGCATTGCTCGTTGCAGGTGCACTGTATTATCGTCGTGTTATGAGCCGACGGCAAGTCCAGTCACTCAGAGGTATTCTCACCGATACGATGATGCAGCTTGAAGCAAGCAACGAATACATCAAGATCATCTTTGATTGTTACAAGAACCTTGTACGCCACTTCCGCAAGTACGGCTTCATGAAGAAGGTTTACGAAACCACACGTGAATTCGAAGCAGCGGTTCGTACAGCATTCAACATGGTTCCTCCGCAACAACTCGATGCATTCCTGACCATCTTCGAAGAAGCGCGCTACTCCGATCACAACATCGGTGTTATGCAGCGTGACCAAGCAATTTCAACGCTTGGAGCGATCACGTCCTCCATCACCAGTGCATTGGGTGAGGAAGGACAGGTCAAGCGCTACGAAGTAACAGGCCTCTATGAGAAACAAACGAAGGCTGGCGAATTCGTCGCTGCAGACGGTTCAGTCCGACAAGCCGGAATTGTTGAAGGCGAGTCCACAGATTTCAAAATTTGATTGTTGAATCTGTTGCACTGAAAGTTGGTTCGGGCCAACCTTCAAGGGCAGGATGCGCTCTCGCACAGCCATGGAAGACTGGAAGTTACTCATCGACCAAGCCATGCAAGTTGAAACGAACAACACGATTGAAGCGCACAAAATCTACGGCGATGCTGTACGTTCTGCTCTCGCTCAGACACAGATGTTACTTGGCGATCTTGAGGCTGCTCAAGTGATCGAAGCACTCTATGGGGCTCTCGTTGCTTATTCACAACAAGTCATGTTGCGAATGAAGGCAGAAGACCCAGAGGTTGGGGGTGTTGACCATGCCTTCCGAGCAGGACAAGCCTACGGCGTTTCCTGCGTTCTCAACCATCTGATTGATCAGTTGACCGATGTTGCAGGAATTACAGCACTCGGAGCCCTCGACGATTTCTCGGATACGCTCCATGATGAGATCATCATCCAAGGTCGAGCTGCTGGCTTAACTGTTGAATTGCTCGATGCAAAGGGCGATATTCTCTTCGATTGAAGTCCTGCATTCGCGTCGGTGCCTTCATAACGGGTTGGTTGGTCGCGAGACTGCCTCAAAGCATCGAGGGAGTCATATGAGCAAGCCAACACGAAAGACAAATGCCGATTTGGTCGGTCTAATCGACCAACTGAAAGCCCAGTCTCGTGACACAGGTGCTGCACTATGGCGAGATGTTGCTAAGCGCCTCTCTAAGAGCCGCAAAAACTGGGCCCAACCAAACCTAAGCCGCGTAACTCGTTACGCTCCAGAAGGTGCGACCATTCTCGTACCTGGTAAGCTGCTAGGATCTGGTGAAGTTACAGGGAACCGCACCATCGCCGCCTACAGTGTCAGTTCCAGTGCACGAGCGAAGATTGAAGCCGCAGGTGGACGCGTTCTCACCTATGGTGAATTGATGAACGAAAATCCAAACGGAAACGGGGTGATTATTCTTGGATGAAGCAACAACCTACGTTTTTGACGCAGACGGACTCGTCCTAGGACGACTCGCATCCACGGTAGCAGACATGCTCCTCAAGGCTGCACGATCTGATCGTGATGACAAGGTCGTCATCATCAATGCAGAGAAAGCCATCGTTTCAGGAAGTTCACGCTCTGTTCTACAGAACTATCACGACAAGTACGCATTGAATCACGCACGCAAGGGACCTTACTTCCCACGTATGCCAGACATGATCCTCAAGCGCACTGTTCGCGGTATGCTTCCGTACCAACGAAAGAGCAGTGGTCGCCGTGCTCTGCGCAACCTTCGTGTTGAGATCGGATGCCCTTCACACCTCGCCTCTGACCTACCAGAAGGTCATGTCGAAGGCGATGCAAGCAAAATCCGCAAATCCTTGCCAGAGAGTTTCGTCAGTTTGGGCGACATCAGTGCAAGCCTAGGTGCACCTGCGCACCGATGGACTGGAGGTGAACAATGATGGCACGAAAGAAGAAATCTGTTGAGAGTTCAGGAAAGCGTAAGACAGCCATTGCACGAGCATCTGTGAAAGCTGGAAAGGGTCGTGTTCGTGTGAACAGCGAGCCAATCGAAATTCTCCAACCAGCTCTTGCACGACGCAAGGCCATGGAACCACTCGTCATCGCTGATGCCATGAACCGATTGTCCAAGGTTGATATCAACTTGACAACAACCGGTGGCGGCATTATGGGTCAAACTGATGCTATTCGAACTGCCATTGCACGTGGACTTGTCCACTACAATGGTGGGGCAGAAGGAATTGATGAAGAACTTCGAGATGAGTTCCTACGATTTGATCGAAGCCTCTTGGTCAACGACCCACGTCGTAAGGAACCAAAGCATCAACTTGGTCGTGGTGCTCGTCGCAAGAAGCAAAAGTCGTATCGATGAGGTGAACAAGAGATGATTATTCCTATCCGTTGTTTTAGTTGTGGTACCGTTATTGCTCACAAGTGGGATGAGTTCAACAATATGATTGCTGAAGGAACCAGCGTCGATCAAGCACTTGACGATGTTGGCCTCGAGCGATACTGTTGTCGACGCATGTACGTTGGACACATCGATTTGATCGAAGAGATTGTCCCGTTCAGCGCTCAGCACAAGTGAGGAGATTTACGGGCCTGTGGGTTAGCTTGGCCTATACTTGGCGGCTGGGGGCCGTCAGACCCCAGTTCAAATCTGGGCAGGCCCACTCCTCACGCGTTTGCTGAATCCTCCTGTCATGGAAGCCTTGCATTGATATGGCTTGAACGCTAGCGTAACGCATGCGCTCACGTGCATTCCTTCTGGTTCTCTTGATGCTGGGCATGTCCTTCTCTACCGTTGCATCATCAGATTCAACCATCTCAAGCAGTACCACATGGAGTGGAACGGTTGTTCTAGGCGGGAATGTGACGGTAGATTCGTCGACGACACTCGTTGTCGAGCCAGGGACCATCGTTGATGCTCAGTCGTATTGGCTCCAGATCGATGGTGTACTCGAAGCAGATGATGCACAGTTCATGACGAGTGAAACCTCAACCAGCCTTGGCTCCTCGGGAGCGGGACTATGGGGCGGTATTGTCATCTCTTCAGGTGCTTCTGCAGTCCTCTCGAATGTTTCCATTTCAGGGGCCGAATCGGCTCTTGAGGTACATGGTGATGTCACCATTCATGAGTCAATCACCATTTCCAACAGTTACATTGGCTTCGACATTGCCTCATCTGGAGCACTCGATGCTGAGAATGTGACCATGTCATCCATTGAAATTCAGTCGATCGTCAATCATGGTGATTTGACCATCGATACAGGCTCTTTTGCAGATACGGCAACTGGTATCCTATCGTCACATTCACTCTCTGTCAACGATGTTTCGTTCCTTGAGACCGGTGTTGCAATCGACGTTGTATCAGGGACTGCTACCATTACAGGACTTGGGCTTGAAAATGTGAGCGTTGGTATCGGATCGGATGCTGGAGCATCAACAACG
>JAYYFM010000060.1:0-6573 GCA_036158745.1 Thermoplasmatota archaeon | reverse complement strand
AGAGCCCATCTTCAATGTGTTCAATCATGTTTTCAACAGTGATTGGAGCCCATTGAGGAAACAATTCGATAACGATGGTTCCAGACACTTCGCTCTGGAAATGTCCGGGCGTGTATGTCACATCAATCGCAAAAACGGGATCTCCAAAGTACGAATATTGCATAGGCGTGTCTTCGACAGCAGGGCCATCTGTCCACGTGGCTGGGTCAATTCCGTTGCTCTTCCATGCAGGTTCTTCCTCACCAGTTACTGACAATGGAAGAAGCAAGAAGACAAGGAGACATGACAAGAGCGTCCTGTATCGTAATGCCTTGCCCATGATGGATGGATAGCCCGCCCATTCATCAATCATTTGACGAAGGACGTTGCTCATTGAGGCAGTTCTCAAGAATCGACTTGAATTGCTTCAACTGGTCTGTGATGTCGTAATGGTGGTTCCCGACGAAGAAGCCTTGATTGTGAATTCTGTTGGCAGCTGGAAGGTCGCCATGGATGGAATGGTCGAGGTGCTCAATAACCGGGTTTAGGGTGAAATTTCCAGCAACAATTGGACGTGTTTCAACTCCAGCCTCCCGCAATGCATCGAGTACTCGACCACGGTCGCACCAATCCGGAAGGACGATGGAAAAACCAAACCAAGAGGAATCACCAACTTCTTTCTGAATGAGGATTTCTGGGAGTTCAGCCATGACTTGTTGGAACATGGCCGCATTGGCACGACGTCCTTCGATGATGTCGTTGACCTTGCGTAGTTGAGCTTGCCCAATCGCTCCAGACATTTCCAGAGGTCGTAGATTGTAACCAGGAAGGACGAATCGGAAGGATTCCATAAACGGGTCATCCGATTTTTCGACGACGTGATTTTCTTTTGGCAAGTTACGTGTCCATCCATGGGCGCGAAGGGACAACATAACGTGGTACAACTCCTCATCATCGGTGACCGTAACGCCGCCTTCCATGGTCGAGATGTGATGGCTAAAGAACGAACTGTAGGTTCCAGCTAGACCAAACGTTCCCGCTTGTTTGCCATCGATGGTTGCTCCAAGAGATTCACAGTTGTCTTCAATCACGTACAAGTTGTGCTTTTCAGCAAGAGCGAGCAAACGTGGGTAGTCAACAGAATTTCCGAGAAGATTGACACAGAAGATCATCTTGGTTTTCTCCGTGATCGCATCTTCGATGGCATTGATGTCGATGTTGAGTGTCTCTTCATCGATGTCGACGAAACGCATTGAAAGCCCATACTGTGAGACAGGGAAGTATGTCGTCGACCATGATACTGCAGGAACAAGAACCTCATCACCTGGATTCAAATCGATACCTTTCGAATAAATCATCCCAGCGACGGCAAGCAGATTTGCCGATGACCCTGAGTTTGACATGATGGCATATTTTGCACCAAAGAACTCAGCAAATTGCTTCTCAAACGCTTCAACCTCTGGACCCATACTGAAGCGGTCGCTGTCGATGACTCGTTGGATTGCAGCGTATTCTTCGTCGTCCCAGGTACTTGTTGCGAGTGGTAGTGTCATTCTAAAGTCCCCCTCAGATATTCATACGTGAGTGCTAATGCTTCTTCAAATGGCGTTTTTGGCGACCATCCCAATCGTTGTTGATAATGCAAATCCAAATACCGTCGTAATCGGCCTACAGGCTTGTCAAGATCGTGTTTCAATTCACCAGAATAACCGGTGATTTTTGCCATGTGTTGATGCATTTCTTTCACGCTGACTTCCATGCCCGAGCCAACGTTCATGACTTCGGGTAGGGCTTCGAAATTCTCGAGTGAGAAGCAGATGAAGTCGGCTAAGTCCGGTGCGTAGAGGAATTCTCGTTTTGCAGAACCATCGCCCCATATAACGATGGGAGCATTGTCCTGTTCCTTGGCTTGGTGCATACGATGGAGAATCGCAGGCAACATGTGGCCCGTTTCAAGTGAAAAGTTGTCAAATGGACCGAACAGGTTGCAAGGTAGGATGGTCTTGAAGGCGACATCGAATTGTTCGTTGGCCATTGTACAAGCTCGATAGACTACGTACTTGGAAAGCGCATAGCCTTCGATCGGACCTTCAAACGCACCTTGTCCCAAGGAAGTCTCAGAGAGCGGTTGAGGTGCATCACTCGGGTAGACCGTTGCACTTCCGACGTTAAGGAGCGTTGAAATTCCATTATCCAAACATGAGCGAATGAGGTTCATGCCCATGGAAACGTTGACATCGAACGAGTGATGTTTCGATGCTTTGCTTGACGCAATACCAGCAACATATGCAGCGCAATGAACAACAGCATCGATGGTATTGGATTGGATGTAGGCAGATGTTGCTGCTGCATCTGTCAAATCGACGTCGTCACGAGACGGTGAAAGGACTTGGTAACCTCTGTTCACAAGCATAGGAACGAGGTGTTGACCCAACATCCCAGAAGCCCCAGTGACGAGAACAGTGGCCATATGCCACGCCACAACCTCGGGCTTAAATAGGAATGTCCATAGGGAATTTCATCCACTTTGCTGGATTTCTTATGGTCGGTGAATCGCATTGAAACTCCTTCTCTGCACCATTTCCCGAAACAATGCAAAACGATTGAAGTCGTGGTACAATCAACTCAATGGATTGCTCGATGTGCTTATGGTCGACCATGATGTAGAGATTTCGGTGTATGAAAACGACTCAACCGACGGGACCAAGAAACTGCTCGAACGCTACAGTGGGCTTCTTTCAAAACGCTGCAAGACAACGTTTACATCGACCGATATCGGTACAGAACATCTCGTTGGTAAGGAAGGGGCGCGAGTGAAAAACATCGCTAACGCACGCAACGCTTGCATCGAGCAAGCCTCGTCCATCGAACAATTCGATCGAATCGTCTTCATTGAAACCGACGTGTTGTACAAACCGAAGGATGCTGCGGCCATCATCATTCATGAAGCGGACATCGTTTCAGGGTACACGACTAATGCTATGGGGCAATTTTACGATGCTTGGGCAACCAGAAAAACATCCGAAGAGACATGGTGGAATCATGGTATTCCATCAGAAAACATTGAGGTTTGGTCGACCTTTAACGGCGTATGCAACTATGCTGCTCAGCCGTTTCAGGAAGGAGCTCGATTTGCTGGAATCAATCCACGTACCAATGACATTGATTGCGATACGACCGTTATCTGCGAGGTTTTTCGAAGCATGAACTATGAGAACATCATCATGCTTCCCATCAACATCCGTCATCCTCCGAATACGTTGAAAGAACGACTGTATTATCTCAAGCAGCGTTTCCTGAGGAGGGCCTGACATGAAAACGGCCATCTTCACTGCAAGTTTCAATCGACCTGATTTGATGCAGGAATTACTCGGTGGACTTGCAAACAACATCGATGACCTCGAAGGAATCGATGTTCATCACTATGTTGACGGTGGGCCAAGAGCAAAACAAAACGAAATCGAGAGCATCATCAAAGAATCAGGCGTTCCGTACACCTCGATCGTTCTTCGAGAGGAAAACTACGGTGTTGGTCGAAATCTGATTGGAGCTCGAAGAGATCTGTTCGACCATCAGGGATACGAGCGAGTGATTCTTATTGAGGATGATTTGATTCCTGGACCGAATTTCATCAAAACCACGCTTTCCCTTGCTGATTGGGCTCGTGAGTATGCTGACATCGGTATGGTTCAAGTTTGGAATCTACCACAACAATCCGTTTCAGAAGACGATCTCGATGTTGTTGTTCCAACGCATGAGCACTTCTACACGTACTGCATCAACGTCGAAGTCTGGAACGAAATCAAAGATACGCTGTATGAATACGAACGACAATATTTGGATGGTATATCGTATACAAAAAAAGATTGGCGAGCGATTCGCAAGCGTTTCATGAAACCTCGATATTCGAAGCTCAGAACGATTCGCCAAGGGAAGACACTCCTCGATGCAGAGCATCCACATCCACCTCCGTTCGGCCCTCGATTGAAACGGAATGTTCCGACTGGACAAGATGCCATCACAGCACTCGCTTTATGGCAGAAAGGCTTCATTCGATTGGCCACCCTCGCCCCTAGGGCGGTCATGAAGGGTGTTGATGGTGTGCATAGTACTGCCAAGGTGTTCGAACAATTAGGACTCAACGCACAAGCAGATTACGAGTGGAATCAACCGGTTCCGACATCGTTCAGGTTGCCGTAGAATCGCCATCCTCTTCTATGTCCAACGACTGGGCCATTCATGGCTGAGGACATCATCGAAGCGGAAATCTTCGATTCCTCCTCAGAGCGAAGTAAAACACAATTGAACATCTCGCTCTCAGCAACAATCGCATTCTGTGTCATTTTCTTGTTCCTTTCAATGTCGTTCGGTGAGGCACTCACCGACGAAAATGAAGTGGAAAATACCTACGATTGGTGGGATGTTCCACTCCATGAGCGGCACACGATGGATCTGCCAATGGATACCATGCGGGCACAACTCCCCGAAAATGGGACCTACGATGTTTTGCCGTATACGGAACATTTCATTTCCGTTGATCTTCCAGCTTCCGAGCAGGATGTAGGTTATCCCGATGAGGCCAAAATGCACGTTGCATTGTGGCTACCTGATGTTGAAGAGGGTGTCAAAGTTCCAGTGATTATGACCATCCACCCATACTACGACTTTGGTGGTGAAGGTATGCCAGGTGTTGGTGACGACTCAAATCCCAATACCATTCCAGACGGTGGTGTTGGTCAATGGGTCTACGATACCTTCGTTCCTCACGGTTATGCACTTGCTCAAGCGAGTACCTTCGGAACAGGAAAATCAACCCATTGTCAGGATGTCAAAGGCCTCGGAGAACAGGTTGGAATTCAAGCGGTTGTGGATTGGCTTGGACAACAAAATTGGTCGAATGGGAACGTTGGACTAATGGGCAAATCGTATGCTGGAACGACCAATTGGGAAGCCGCGCAACAACCAAGCGAGCACCTGAAGACTATCGTACCAATATCGGGTTCAATCGGTGTCCAAGAAATGTTCTATCGAAACGGTTCTTCTGAAGCACGTGCAATGGGCTACGATGCTGCATATCAGGCTGCAACGGCAGACTTGACAACCGATGATATGCGGGTTTGTTCAGACGACCTTGTTGGTCCACTCAACCCTTGGTCAACCTATGCTTTTGCAGAGTTTGGTGGGGCAGAGTGGAACGATTATTGGGACGAGCGTCGTCATCTTCCAGATGTTCTTGAAAACTATCGCGGAAGCGTCTACCTCGTCTGGGGGCTGCAAGACTGGAACGTTGATCCGTACCACGCCTTCCCAACCTATCAGTTGATGCGAGATGCTGGCATCAATGCTCGAGCAATTGCGGGACAGTGGGCGCACAATTATCCAGATCAACCAGACCGACATAGTGAACTTGGAAGTGGCTACGGAGGCGAGGCCTATCCAAACATGAGTCGTATGGATTGGGCTGTTGAACTCTATGGTTGGTTCCAGTATTATCTCAAAGATATCGGAGAAGAACCTGAACCGATGGTCCAAATTCAAACGCATGATGGCCAGTGGCACGTTGAGAAAACTTGGCCTCCTGAAGACATGACGTGGCAAGTGGAAGGCATTGGAACCGAATGGAGTGGCGATGGAATCGTGACTGGTTTGGGAGGCTCTGTGACATTAACAAGCCAAGTCTATGAGGATGGCCTGCATATCTCAGGGCTACCAACACTGCATCTTGATGTATCAACACAGGCATGCAATGGTGGACAAATCTTTGCAACATTGTACGATGATACGCTCAATCTTCGGCTTGGTCACGCAACCATGGACCTACGTTACCGAGACGGAGGTTACGATGCAAATCCTGTTGCTCCTCTTTCCTCCTACACCATGCTGATGGAATTCAATCCTCTCGACGTCATTGTTCCTGCTGGACATTCACTACGCATCGAACTGACAGAGGCTGGTGAGGATTACTTGCCTGGTCCATGCGCAACCAATCCATTGGGTGGATTGTCCATCGATGGTGGAACCATTGGCCTACCACTAATTGACCGTCCAGTCAATCATGAAGCATGGTTCCTTGCTCCACCATGGTGGGACCAACAACCGATTCCGTCGTGATCAGTCTTCGTCCTCTTCCCAAGGCAGCCAATCAGGCTCTCCTTCAGGACGATACCACCAGTAGCCATCATCGTCTTGGAACCATTCTGTTCCATCTTCATCGATGGAATAATTCTCGTCATCTTCAAAGGATTCTTCTTCCTCTTCTTCAACAGCGGTCGGGTCAGCTAGTCCTGATTCCTGTGAAATCATTGCCTTGACATTCTGCAATTCGTCTTCTTCATCAGCGAAGACTCGATTCTCAGTTCGAATCGTAGCTTGGTGATCACCAGCTTGGATGGCTTCATCCGAATCAGCATAGAAATCCTCTGTCATACGTGCCTTGAATTCATCAAATTCATCACGTCCAAAACTACCCGTGAATTCTTTTCCTGATGCTGTCATCAACTCATCCAAATTCTTACGCTTGCCAAGTTTCAATTCTGGAGCGTCAGGCGCATCGTTGGCATAAAATGCATCTTCTTCGGCAAATTTCGGGAACGA
>JAYYFM010000059.1:0-6600 GCA_036158745.1 Thermoplasmatota archaeon | reverse complement strand
CAACATGGTCATCGAGCACAGACAGTTATTCATCCATGCAAAGCAACGTCCTGAACAACATCTTCACCACTGGCGATACACGTCATTTTGGCATCATTACACAATCCACACATGCTAACACCCACATCGATTTGTCACAGTTGGAAGATTACTACGAAGTACCGATGAACAATGGTGAGCGAACTGGTGTGAACGTTGTTCTCGAGCCTCAAGACAACACCGGAGGTTCAACCATTGACCCTGTCGATGAAACACCAACAGGAGAGACCGGCCAAGTGAACGAAACCACCAGTGGAACCGAAACTGGAAGAGATTCAGAATGCCCACCTAACTGCATCATTGGAGAGGATGTTGAAGATACTTCATCGGAGGAATCACTCATTGGCCCTCAGTCACTTCTTGTCATTTTCGTAGTGTTGCTGCTCGTAGCCGTTGGATTGTTGACAAGGGGAAGCGACGAGGATGCTGATCTTGGTGCAGACCAAACCGTAATCATTGAAAATCAGTGGCAGGATGAAACGAAACTATTCGTTCCTGAATTACCTCCACTCACGCCTCCACCTTCTCCAGAAGAAGAGTGATTATTGCACATCCCAAACTGGCCCGTCTGCTGTATCGGTAACCACGACACCAAGGGCGTTGAGTTGCTCTCGGATTTCATCAGCGCGAGCCCAATCCTTGTTTGCACGTGCAGTGCTACGTTCACTCAACAAGGCTTCGACTTGCTCCGCAATTTCTGCTTTTCGAGGGTCTTCGACCGGTTCTGCAAGAAGGACATCGGGTGATGGGAGAATTCCGAGAATGTTTCCAGCTGTTTCTTCCAGCCATTCCTTCGCATAGGTTCCAATGGCACGCTTGTCTTCCTCATCCGAACCGAGTGTCATGAAGTACTGGAGTTGCTTTGTCGCTGCGAGCACTTTCGCAACACCTTCACGACTGTTGAAGTCGTCATCCATCGCTTGTGCAAAGCCTTCAGCCAGTCGCTCCAACAAACCAAGAGATTTTGCTAGCGGGTCTGGACTTGCCAAGTCAGGCTCAGGAAGTTGATGTTGGCGACCATTCGAGGACATCCGCAATGCCTTCTCGTACACTTGCAAAATTCGACCGTGATTTCGTTGAGCATCGTTCAGAAGTTGTTCGTTCATGTCGATTGGAGAGCGATAATGCGCGTTGACAAGAGCAAGCCGCAATACCAGTGGATCGACCTTCTGGATGATGTCACGAATGGTCCAAAAGTTGCCGAGCGACTTGCTCATTTTTTCACCATCAATGTTGACGAAACCATTGTGCAACCAGTAGCCTGCAAGTGGAGCGTGCCCGGTGTGACATTCACTTTGGAAGATTTCGGCTTCGTGATGAGGGAATCGCAGGTCATGCCCACCACCATGGATGTCGAACGAGGTTCCGAAGTGATCGAGACTCATTGCAGTACACTCAATGTGCCATCCAGGACGCCCTTCTCCCCAAGGAGAAGGCCATGTTGGCTCGTCAGGTTTTGCTTGTTTCCAAAGCGCGAAATCCTTGTGATCTCGTTTTCCGCTACCCGTTTTTTCAACGCGACCACCTGCACCTTGTCGTACAGCATCGATGGATTGTCCAGTCAATTGCCCGTACTTTTCAGGTGCTGAATCTACGTGAAAATAGACGCCGTCATCGGCCACATAGGCATGACCTTTCTCGATGAGATCCTCAATGATGTGAATCATTGATTCAACATATTCTGTACATCGAGGATAGTGGTCAGCCCGAAGAATGTTCAAAGCGTCCATGTCCTCAAAGTACGTCTCAATGTTTCGATCAACGATGTCCTTCCAATCCTCTCCTGACTCAATCGAACGTTTGATGATTTTATCATCAATATCTGTGAAATTCTGAACATAATCAACGTCGTATCCAGATGCTTCGAGCCATCGGTGAATGAGATCAAAGGCGATGTAACATCGTGCATGCCCAAGATGACAATTGTCGTAGACCGTAACCCCACAGACATACATCGAAACCCTTCCTGGCGATTGGGTTGTAAAATCAACCTTGTCTCGCCGACGCGTATCGTGCACTCGTAATGGCATGCGAACAACTGGCCGGTGTCACCTCTCTCACTTGAAGATTGATACGTGATTGCGTTGAGGAAGCACAGAAGACGATGTTGGATTTGAAGCGAAGAGACGGTATCGGTATTGGTTCCTACGTGCTTCGAGACACACGGTTGGTCAAATTAGCATGGATGGTTCCTTTGTGTTCAATCATCGCTGCCGTCGGCATTCATGTTGCACTTGGAAATGCACGAGATATTCCGTTCTTCATTTCAGAGGCAGATTACCCCGGTCTTGAGCGATTCGTGTTTACGATTGGATTGTTTGCATCTGCTGTGTTCCACTTCATTCTTACGCTTCGATTGTACACTCTGTTCAAGGATATCGCACGAACAAAAATATTGCGAACTGCGATGATTCTTGGTATTGCGAGTTCTACCCACCTTGCAGTGTTAGCGTTTGCAAACATGTACGACCACCTTGCACTTCACATCTACACTTCCTTGGTCGTGTTTCATGGAGGGTTCACATGGGCAATTCTTGCCCATTTTTCCTTACCCCATCCGGACAAGACTGGAAGAACGGTACGATTGGTATCACTTTTCACCGCATTTGTATCTCTAACAACGATGACCATCACCATGAGTCGAGGTATCGAGGAACAAAGACGTGCCTACGACATCCAGCCTGAGATGATTCCTCTCGATGATCTTCAACCGTGGATCGATGTAGCAGCTCCGGCAGAATTCATCCTGTTCTTTTCTCTGCTTGGATGCCTTGCATCGTTTTCATGGGACATTGTCAATCACTCCGACCAAGCCAAGGATTTGACGATCGAGGCTTGAGAGCGCAACGGTCATGGGGTCAATCCCGTTGGTACCAACCGTTTTCCACACAGAGACAATCATTTCACGATGTGAGAGAAGATGACGTATTGTTCCGACAAACTCACATCCAGTGGTTTCCAAACCCGTAGCCATCTCTGGACCCCAGAGGCCTGCAAACAGTCCTGTTTGTGGACGTTGCTGTAATTCTGGTGCTCCGTTTTCATCGATGCGAACGATGCAGTTGTACTCAACGGTTGTTTTCTTGGTCGTCTTCGGACGTGGTAACTCATGTGGACGAGAGCGCCCACTACAGGTTTCTGCAACTGGACATTGATCACAAATCGGATTGCGTGGCTTGCAAACAAGCGCCCCCAATTCCATCATCGCTTGATTCCATTCTCCTGGCGCATCGATGACGAGATGTTTGTCTGCAAATCGTTGCACATCGTTCGCCGAGGGCTCCTCTTGGTTGGATTGACGAGCCATCACTCGACGAATGTTCCCATCAACGCATGCAACTGGTTCGGAGAATGCAATGGAAGCAACAGCTGCGGCTGTGTATGGACCAATCCCGGGGAGTTTCAGAAGTTCTACGTACGTCTTCGGGAGCACACCACCATGCGCTTCGACGACTTCAATCGATAATGCATGAAGGCGGCGTGCTCTAGAGTAGTATCCTGCTCCTTGCCAGAGAAGAAGCACATCATCAACACTGGATTCGGCCATTGAGGATAGCGTTGGAAAGCGTTTCAAGAGTCGTTCAAAGTATTCTATACCACGTTGCATTTGTGTTTGTTGAAGAAGGATTTCAGAGAGGAGAATCGACCAAGGCGAAGGGTCCAATCGCCAAGGAAGTTGTCGCTTGTTGCGATCGTACCAAGCAAGCAGTGCCTCTTGATTCATCGGAAATCATCGTTTGATCAGGCCGCTTTGGCTTCTTCGATCTTGGCATCGTTGGCTTTGATCTGTTCCCAGACCAATTCTGCAATATCCTTGACGTCCATTTCCGCATCAATGGCTGACAAACCGTCCGTTACCATGGTCGAACAGAACGGGCAACCAACTGCGACGGTATCTGCGCCCGTTGAAGCCAATTCTTTTGCTCGAATGATGTTGACACGGTCGTTCCCTTCGGGAACGTGCTCTTCCATCCACATTTGAGCGCCACCAGCACCGCAGCAGAAAGAGCCTCGACCACTGCGTTCAGTTTCGATATCAACGCCTCCAATCGCATCGCGAGGAGCATCGTATTCACCACCGATTCGACCAAGATAACATGGGTCGTGGTAGGTGACAGAGCCATCGTGCTTTGGTTGTGGAAGCTTACCTTCGTTCTGCAAGTGCGAAATCAACTGAGAGTGATGCATGACCTCGATGTCTTCTCCACCGTAGTCCTTGTATTCCTTTCCAAGCGTGTGGAAACAGTGTGGGCAAGAAGCAACGACCTTCTTGACACCCAACTCGTTGAAGGTCTCCAGGTTTGTTTCAGCGAGCATTTGGAACAGATATTCGTTACCGGCTCGACGAGCTGCGTCACCACTGCATCCTTCCTGCATTCCGAGAATACCGACATCAAGGCCGGCTTCCTTCATGATAGAAATGGTGTCACGAGCAACCTTCTTGTTTCGCTCATCGAATGATGCTGCACATCCTGCGAAGTAGATGTATTCGGCAGGTTCAGCGACCTTCACATCGAGATCGGCAGCCCAATCACCACGCTCATGCGATGGCAATCCGTATGGGTTCGAATCCGATTCAAGATTCTCAATCGTGGCCATCAATGGCATGATGGTATCTTCAACAGATTCGTCGAATTCCATTCGCTCCATCATCAGGTGACGGCGAGCATCGGTCAACTTCGGAACGTGCTCAATGTTGACGGGGCAAACATCAACACATGCGTGGCAGGTGGTACATGCCCAGATGGATTCCTCACCAAATCGTGCAATGATGTCCTCTTCGGGAGTTTCACCAGCCAACAATTGCGAAGCATGGTCGTTCGCATAATGTCGTACATCGTGAACGATTTGCATTGGGTTGAGCGCTTTGCCACTCGCGTAGGCTGGACAAACGTCTTGACAGCGTGCGCAAGAGGTGCAAGCCCACCCATCGATAAGACTCCTCCAGGTCAATTGCGTGTAATTGGCTGCACCAAAGGATTCCAAGTCAAGTTCTTCCAAAGAAACTGCGGAGCCGCTCTCATCCGTTGCCAGAGGGCGCATCTTTGCCATCGGCTCTGTATCATAGAATGCCACATTTGGAAGTGCCATGACCAAATGCATGTGCTTTGAAAGTGGAATCAGGAACAAGAACGTACAGATTGCAACCATGTGCGCCCAGTAGGCTGCATTGATGGTATTCTGGGACGGTGAAAAGGTATCTGCAACCCAAGCACCGATCATTTCCCACGTTGGATGTGGATTCTCACCTGCTTCAACGATGTAAGACGTTGTACAGATGGTCATAATGAGTAGTAGAATGACATTGCCTTCCAGTTGGGACTTCCCTTTGAGTTTCTCTGGCGTGAACAAAACGCGGCGGTTTAACGCAAGAAAACAACCGATCAATGCACTTGTATAGCCAAGTTCAACCATACCGTTCCAGATTCCATTCAGGGCTTCAGGCAAAACATGCTCACTGAATCGATTGGCTGTAGCCAAGTCCAACATATCAGAGGAGAGCATAAGGAATCCCCAAAACATGAGAACGTGCATCGTTCCCGCTACTTTGTCTTCGAGTACTTTTCGTTGACCAAGCCAAACAGTGAGGGTCTCCTTGAGTCGCTTCCCCCAAGAGTCGAATCGCTTGTCAGGAGCCCCGAGGAGAACAAGACGTGTCGCTTTCTGCACTTGGTAGGCAAAGAAGGTGATTGAGATTCCTCCTAGAACAAGAAGGAGGTAATATCCTTTGATTCCCGCATAGGTTACGTCGAGCGGATGTTCCATCATGAATCAATCCAAGCGCATTCAATCCTTCAACCCAACGATGGAATCAATACCAATCCTAATGGTTGAGATAGGTCTCCAGAGAACATGGCCAAAGCGAGTGCTCCCGGGAAGTGCATTCTTTTCGGAGAACACGCTGTTGTCTACGGGCAGCCAGCCTTAGCCTGCAGCATCAACCAACGTATGACCATCGAACTCGAGGTGGAAGAAACCTTTGACACGTGGCGATTGGATGGACGTACCTTCAATCCCAAGAAACACCCGCACATCGATTACCTACGAAAGCAATTACCACCAGTCGAGGAGCAACCAATTCACATCCGCATACGAGGTTCCATCCCTAAAGCATCTGGACTTGGTTCCTCCGCTGCATTGTCGGTGGCATTGTGTGGTGCTCTGCAACAACTTCGTGGTCAAGATCTCAGTCCTATGGAAGCGAGTGAACTCTCGCACCAAGCTGAAGCGAACGCACAAGGTGGACGTGCGAGTCCAATGGATACTGCCACCAGTTCTTTCGGAGGATTTGTTGTCCTCTCAGACACCGTTGAGGACGATTTGGAATACATCGGAGTGCGTACAATGGATGTGGAAGGGACAACGCTTCAATGGCATCTACACACATTCAATGCAGAGATTCCCGAAGGCGTTGCACTCGTCATAGGCAACACAGGCGTTCACGGTTCGACATCAGCAATGGTCAAACACGTGGCTGATTTACTCCAGGAGAACCCTAATCGCAGCATTGAGCTCGAAACCATCGGAGCCATTGCTAGAAGAGGTATTCAGGCATTAAAA
>JAYYFM010000058.1:0-6619 GCA_036158745.1 Thermoplasmatota archaeon | reverse complement strand
CTCTCGGACTTCTGCGAAGTAAGCGTCGCTTGAACGAGGAAGAGCTCAAAGAAATGACGAAGAGTCTTCGTCGAGCACTTCAAGAGGCTGATTTCAACGTTCGACAAACCAAAGAAATCGTTGACCGATTGGAAGAGCGAATGCGGGAAGAAGAGCCACGTCCAGGGCTCGATCTTCAAACACATGCAATGAACATTCTCTACCTTGAATTGGTTCGTCTCCTTGGTAGTAATCACGAATTCCAACCGCGAGGAGCAACCCTGCTGTTGGTTGGTCTCTACGGTCAAGGAAAGACAACAACAACGGCAAAGTTGGCGGAGTGGTACCGAAAGAAACACGGTCTGCGTGTAGCAGTTATCGAGGCTGACGTTCATCGTCCGGGTGCCTATGCTCAACTGTCGCAGTTGCTTGAGGATTCGTCCGTCATGGTCTATGGTGAACCGGAAGAGAAAGATGCTGCAACCATTGTTCGTAATGGTCTGGCAGCATGTGCTGCAGCAGACTTGGTCATCGTCGATACTGCTGGTCGACATCAACTTGACGAGGAACTTGTCGATGAGTTGGAACGCATTGCCTCGATTACACGAGCGACAGAACGTTGGTTGGTCATCGATGCGCAGGTCGGTCAAGCCGCTGGTCCTGTTGCAGCATCGTTCCATGACCTTGCTGGTGTAACAGGTATTGTCGTCACCAAATTGGATGGTACTGCTCGTGGTGGTGGCGCATTGTCAGCTGTTGCTGCTACAGGCGCACCGTTGGTTCACATTGGTGTTGGGGAAAAAGTATCTGATTTGGAAAAGTTCGAAGCAGATCGTTTCATTTCAAGACTTCTCGGAATGGGTGACATACGTGGCCTCATTGACCTTGCTCCAGAAGATATGGATGAAGAAGAGGCAATGCGCTTAACGCAGCGTCTAATGTCTGGAAGATTCACGCTCAACGATATGTACAAGCAGATGGAAATGATGGCGAAAGTTGGAACCATTGACAAACTGATGTCCTTTCTTCCAGGAAGTATGTTTGGAGGGCTTGGCGGCATGTCTAAGTCACAGAAAGAAGCCATGCAAGGTAACTTGGATCGTTATCGAACCATCATGGATTCCATGACGGCTTGGGAAAAGAACGAGCCAGCGAAAATCAAGGCGGAACGAATTCAACGAATTGCACGTGGATCTGGTGTTAAGGAAAAGGATGTACGCGAACTCATCGCACAATGGAAACGTTCTCGAAAGATGATGAAGGGAATGGGCGGGAACCGCAAGTTGAACAAACAAATGCGGAAGATGATGAAGGATGGAGAGATGGACATGGACCCATCGTCTTTTGGCATGTAAGCAGAGCGTGATTTTATGCGCCTTTATCACAATCCACGATGTTCAAAATCACGACAAGCAGTTGCTCTCTTAAGCAAAGCAGGTATCGATTTTGAAGATTATCGATATCTTTCTGAAGGCATTCATTCAGACGATCTCGAGCTTTTGTCCACATTAACAGGAATTATCCGATCAAAGGACGTTATTGGAGATGTTGATATTAAGAATCTTGATTCGGATGGAATTCAAACCTTGCTGAAGGAACAACCCAAATGTCTAGAGCGGCCAGTATTGGTGTTGAATGGACAAGCGGTTGTAGGCAGGCCGCCAGAACGAGTTCTTGAGTTTCTACAATCTCAATAGGTCTTTGCAAGCAACACACGGCGCTTCGTCGGCGTTCCACTCATGTGACAAGGTCGTTCCTCTGCATACTCATCGGTGGAATCGCCAAGGAATGTTAAACCAGTCGTGCGTTCTATAATCTCTGCATGGGCGTCAGAACCATCGAATGGTAGTTCGTAGATGTGTCCTTCCTCAATGTCGCCGTTCATGGTCCAGATGCCATTATCCTCGGAGAACGATGGTAACGGCTGAATGACATGCGCCATGTGGGCAGTTGAACGTTCTCGAAGAACATCGGAAATTTCGTTGAGGACTTCGTTCACGGATTGTACAATGTTATCCATTGGCAGAGACTGCTTTCCACCGGTTCGTTTTGCTGCAAATGCTGTCCCTTGTTCGACATCGCGGGGACCGATATCCAATCGAAGTGGGACACCTTTGATTTCCCAGTCGTAGTATTTCTGCCCTGGGTGAAGATCTCGATCATCGACATGAACTCTCAATCCAGCCTTTCGAAGTGTTTCAGCGACATCATGAGAAATGGCTACAGTATCGACATCCGAATTCTTTCGAATCATTGGACAAACAACCACTTGCCATGGTGCTATGGCAGGCGGCATAATCAATCCCGAATCATCTCCATGCATACCGACGACAGCTCCAAGCAGGCGTTCAGACATACCGTAGGTTGTTTGGTGGACGTGTTGTTGCTTTGCCTCAAGATTTTCATACGTGATATCAAATGCTTTCGCCCACTGATCAAGATAGTGGTGGCAACTCGCCACTTGCAAAGTACGGCCATTTGGCATCACTGCATCGATACCGATGGTGTAGTGTGCGCCAGGGAATGTATCCCATACTGGACGTTTTGCTTTGATAATTGGCAAGCATAATTTGTCCATAAGCCGGTCGACAATTTCCAAGTCTTGCTCAATCTGACGAGTCGCATCTGCCTCATCTGCGTGAGCGGTGTGGGCCTCAAAGAAGTGAATCTCTCGAACACGAATAAACGAACGCGTCTGCTTTGTTTCATAGCGGAAAGTGTTGACCATTTGGTAGACCTTCAAAGGTAGGTCCTTGTGGCTTCGAATCCACAATGGAAACATGGTGTACATCGCTGTTTCACTTGTTGGTCGTAGAAACATCGGAATGTCGAGTTCGTTTTCACCAGCGTGCTTGACCCAATAGACTTCTTTCTTGAAACCAGCTTCTTCATCCTCATCACGGAGTTCATCTGGATCCACTCCTTCCTCTCTTGCTCGCTTAAGACGTGCAACCAAGGCGTTTTCTTTTTCTAGCAAATCTTCGGGAATGAGCAGAGGGAAATTGACTTCTTCATGGCCTGTACGGTCCATCTCGGAATGTGTTAGTGCATCAATTTGGCGCATGGCCTTCCATCCATACGGACGCCATACATCCATACCCTTGATGGGATAGCGCTTGTCGACAAGTTCAGCCGCTTCAACGATGAATGGATACCAAGCGTTGAAATCTTCAACTTTGCTTGGAATTCCTCGCTTTGCCTTTGCAGGTTTCCCCATAGTAACTCCTTTCAGCACCTGCTCATCAAGATGACGGAGGTTTCGTTCAAAGCGTGTCGAAGTTCAGGACTTCTTTCGCAGCAGGAATATCATGGCAACAAGGCCAATGATGGCGACAATATCTGGAATGCCAATTACTCCTTCAGTTACCGGAAGGCTCCAGCCATTGATGGAATCAAGACGATACAATTCCATGAGATTCATCTTCGTGTGGCCCTCATTAGCGCATGCATTGGTGCACATCGAACCAACGAGGGTATGCAAATACCCGAACATGTTGACGACAACTGCAATGAGTCCGAGGATGGAGAGATAACTCAGTATTCCGAAGGATTTCTTCCCCTTGGATTCTGGTGCGGCGGGGATTGGAGCAATTGGTGGAAGTTCAGCAGCGGGTGCCGGTGGATGCTCCAAGGCGACATCTCCGATGACTTCAATCATCATATCCGTCGCTGGAAGGGGTGCAGATGGAGCAGCAGGATCTTCAAAATCCCGTAGTTTCTTTGGTTGAACTGGTTGGATTTTGATTCCATAAAGACGGTCCGCTAGCGAGGCTAGAGCAGGATCTTCAGCAACTTCGGCAGCATCCAACTCTCCATCGAGAAGTCGTTGCAGACGTTCCTGAATATCACTCATTGAGGTCCCTCAGTGATACAGGCTGTTGCTCCATCATTGATGAAGCCTCCTTTTGAAATGCTTGATGTTTTCAGGCCTTACCCGCAGCTTCGACTTCGGCCCAGTCACGCATGAACCCATCGAGTCCTTTGTCGGTAAGTGGGTGTTTCATGAGTTGTCGGAAAATCTTGGCAGGCATGGTAGCAGTATGCGCCCCTAGTTGCATGCACTGAAGCGCATGCGTTGGATGACGGATGGATGCTGCGAGTACTTTTGTCGAAATGTCGTATTTCCCCCAGGTTTCCATGATCTCTGCGATGAGGTTCATTCCATCATGCCCAGTATCGTCGATACGACCGATGAACGGAGATACATACGTAGCCCCTGCTTTAGCAGCCATCAATGCTTGAGATGCTGAAAATATGAGTGTGACGTTTGTATCTACACCTTCTTCTGTCAGTACCTTTGTTGCTGCAAGTCCTTCTGGCGTGCACGGAATCTTGATGATGACATTTTCTGGCAATTCAGACTTCAGTTGGCGGGCTTGTTCAAGCATGCCTTGCGTGTCCATAGCCGTCACTTCCGCTGAAATCGGACCTGAGCAAATTCCAGCAATCTCTCGGACAACTTCCTTGAAATCGCGTCCACTTTTCTTGATCAGTGAAGGATTGGTTGTAACACCGTCGAGGATTCCCCAGGCAGCAATTTCACGAATTTCGTCGACGTCGGCAGTATCAAGGAAGAACTCCATGATGGTTCGTTGAATTGGCGCTTCATGAACATGATGGTTGCGTCACTTGCGGGTCATGGCTCGCTGTGCGGCTTTCACGATGTGAGGTGCGTTCAGCTCCATGAGCTCAAGCATCTCATCCGCTTGACCGGATTCTCCAAATCGGTCTTTCACACCAACACGCTCCAACGGGGTACACGATGATGCGGAGAGATACTCTGCTACTGCTCCACCAAGCCCACCGATGACGGAATGATCCTCTGCGGTAACGATGGCTCCACACCGTTCTGCAACACGATCAACCAATTGTGTGTCAAGCGGCTTAATCGTGTGCATGTCGATAACAGTTACTTCTACACCCTGTTCGCTTAATGCATCTGCTGCTTTGAGTGCTTCAGAAACAAGAACACCACAGGCAATGATTGCAACATCCGTACCATCACGTAATTCGATTCCCTTTCCAATTTGAATCGTATCTGGGTCAACATCGTCGTACAAAACCGGGGTCTTGTTTCGAGCAGTTCTCATGTAGGAAGGGCTGTTTGATTCTGCGAGTTGTTTGGTCAACAAGCGTGTACTTACATCGTCGCATGGATGGAGAACGGTAACATTGGGCAGGGTGCGATAAATGGCTAAATCTTCGATTGATTGGGCAGATGAACCATCCGTTCCAGTGTGTGTGCCACCATGTGAACCACATACGTGGACAGCAAGATTGGGTCTTGCTACACCATTCCTCATTTGTTCAAAGGCTCGTTCTGTGAAGATTGCAAACGTCGAAGCAAATGGAATGTAACCGCTTGATGCCATCCCTGCCGCTACGAGAAGCATGTTTTGCTCGCCAATCCCACACGAGATTGTCCGTTCTGGGTATGCCTTTCGGAAATGCAAAGATTTTGTTGACTTTCCGAGGTCTGCTTCAAGGACGACAATCTTGTCGTTTTCTGCGAGTTCGAGCAAGGCTTGTCCATAACCGTCTCGAGTAGCTGCCATTCGACTCATTCAACCGCCCCCAATTCGTTCATTGCAATTTCAAATTGCTCATCGTTTGGCGCAGCGCCATGGAACGAAGGATTGTCTTCCATGTAAGAAACACCCTTTCCTTTCACGGTGTGGGCAATGAGGATTGAAGGAGCGTCGTTGGACTCGTCGAGGAACTTGATACCATCGACAATTTCGACCATATCATGTCCATCAATTTCCATAACGTTCCAACCAAATGCTTTCCACTTGGCAGGAATATCGAACATACGCATTTGTTCCAAACAAAAATCATCGTTCTGAATCCGATTGCGGTCAAGAATGACTTTGAGATTTCCAAGTTCATGGTGTGTTGCGGCCATGGCTGCCTCCCAAACGGAACCTTCCTGAATTTCACCATCCCCAAGCATGACAAATGCACGTCGCTCACTACCTTCGAGTCGAGCCGCAAGGGCGCAACCCATGCCAAAGGAGAGTCCCATTCCGAGGCTTCCAGCGCTGAAGTCTACACCTGGACACCACTTCATGTCGACATGGCCTTGACAGATTCCTCCCAGAACTCGATAGGAGTGCAAATCATCGTGCGAAATGAATCCTTTTTCTGCCAATAGAGCATACATTCCTGGTGATGCGTGGCCTTTGGAGAGAATGAATCGATCTCTGTCGTCCCAGTCAGGATCATCTGGTCGAACACGTAGCGACGTCGAATAGAGAGCCGCCATCAAATCGATTTCAGATAGTGAACCACCTGGATGCCCTGCTTGCGCACGATGAACCATTTTCACGATTTCAATTCGACAACGTCGTGCAAGTTCTTCTATCTCAGATTTGGATGTTGTGATATTGACCACCGAATACTGGCCATCGCTTTGAGCCTTTCATAATTACCGTTGAATTATTTGGACTGAGGTAACAGAGAGCGCAAGAATTTCTTAATTGAATGCGTTGCTGTAATGAAGATTTCTCTGGCTAAATTTCCTCCATCAGGAAGCGCTCTTGTCGCCAGCCAGGCAAAGACTCCTACGAACCAAGCAAAGAACACGAGTGAGAAGAATTGAGATAATTCATGAATGCCGAGGATTTGATCCAGATTGATG
>JAYYFM010000057.1:0-6647 GCA_036158745.1 Thermoplasmatota archaeon | reverse complement strand
CCAACCCTCGCATCCCTGCGACGAAGCCCATGATTTCAAGCCTTCGCTGCTTATTGCTGACCGTGAAGAATGGTTTTTTGCATCTCAAAGAGAGCCTCAAATCCAATATCGGCCATATCAAGGAGGGCATCAAGTTCCTCGCGCTGGTAGGTTGATTCTTCTCCAGTACCCTGAACTTCAACGAATGCACCGTTGCTTACCTTGACCACGTTCATGTCTACATCAGCATTGGAATCAAGGTTGTAATCGAGATCCAGGTAGGATTTGCCATCGATGAGACCAACGGAAATTGCTGCAACGTCGTGTTCCATGACGCGCATCTCATGAGCCATCTGTTCCTCCTCAGAGAGAACAGGAGGGCTCCATCCTGAGCGGCGTTGTTCCTCAGTTGGTCGCATGTTCTTTGGCAAGCAAACACCAGCAGCGATGAGGCGTCGTACACCGAGTCGGAGTGCCAGATTTGCAGCCGTGATTGAAGCACATCGAGTGCCTCCATCAGCGTTGAGAATGTCACAGTCGACGTTCAGTGCGATTGGACCGAGTTCTTCGAGATCAACGGCAGCTCGGAGTGAACGGGCAACAAGACGTTCAATTTCTTGTGTGCGTCCCTTAGCACCTCGACGCTCTCGTCGGAATCGTGAATCTGTAGAACCCGGTAGAAGGGAGTATTCAGCATGAACCCAGCCCTTGGTTGAATCTCTTGGGAACCAACCTGGTAGACGTGCTTCTTTGGTGCAGCATGCGAGAACAACGGTTTCGCCTTGTCGGTAGAGAATCGAAGCGAGTGCGTTGCTTGTGAAGTCTATTTCGACTTCGACACTTCGCATTTCATCAGCGTTTCTGGACGTGGTTAGTTCGGTCTTGAATTTGGCCATGATATTCCCAAGAGGTCGAGTTCATCAACCCTTTTGTTTGCATGAAACGTGGGCATGCGTATGTTCAAGAGGCCTCTCAAAATGGGGGAATCATGGCAAAAAACAAGGCGGTCATTTGTGGAGTCGCTAGAACACCCATTGGTCGATTCATGGGCTCGCTCTCTTCTCTTTCCTCGATCGACCTCGGCGTCGCTGCAGTCAAAGAATTATGCCAGCGTGTTGGATTTGAACCATCGTCTGGCATCGTCGACGAGGTCCTCATGGGACAGGTGTTGCAGGCAGGCGCCGGTCAGGCGCCAGCTCGCCAAGTTGCTCTTGGAGCAGGCTTGCCGGTGACAACATCGTGTGTGACCATCAACATGGTTTGTGGATCATCTCTGCGAGCCGTCATGCAAGCAGCAACCAGCGTCCGTCTGGGTGAGCACAATGTTGTGATTGCAGGAGGGATGGAAAGCATGTCCAATGCGCCTCATATCCTCATGGGCCAACGAAATGGCAAGAAAATGGGCGATTCAAAACTCATTGATTCCATGATTCACGATGGACTCTGGGATGCCTACAACAACATGCACATGGGCAACACCGGGGAAGTCGTTGCTAAGGAGTGTTCAATCGATCGGCAACAAGCAGATCAATTCGCAGCACAAAGCCATGTCAAAGCCTCCAAAGCGTGGGATGAGGGATGGTTTGATTGGGAAACGTTCCCCGTTTCAATACCACAACGACGTGGTGATCCAATCGTCCTTGATCGAGATGAAGGGGTTCGCTCCGATACGACGGCTGAAGGTCTTGCCAAACTTCGGACAGTCTTCGATAAGGAAGGTATTGTTACAGCTGGCAATGCTAGCACGCTGAACGATGGTGCAAGCGCAGTTCTCGTGACCAGCGAAGCATTCGCTAACGAACAAGGTTGGGAGATCATTGCGACGATTGAAGATTATTGTACAGCCGGTGTCGAACCAGAACGAGTCATGAGCGCTCCTATCCCGGCGGTCAAGAATCTCCTTGAGCGCAACAATCTGGACGTCTTGGATGTTGATGTCTACGAGCACAATGAGGCGTTTGCCTCTGCTTCCTGTGCTGTGGCTCAAGAGGTTGGAATCCCCCATGACCGTTTCAACCTCCATGGTGGAGCGGTCAGTATCGGTCACCCTCTTGGTTCAAGCGGAACTCGATGTTTAATCACCATGCTTGGCGTGATGCGTCGTCTCGATGCCAAATCTGGAATTGTAACGCTCTGCCTTGGTGGCGGTAACGCAGTCGCCATGTACGTTCGTCGGTGAACCCAATCATTCCTCTTCTTTGGACTGATATGGTGTGAAGATACCAACGTCTTCGAGTATATCGGAAGAGCCAGGAAGCACGGAGAGAACATCATCGGTTCGAAGGCCAGTTGCCTTGTAGATTTGATTCGCAAGTTGCTCTTTTTTCGTTTGACCAGGTGAGAGAATGGCATAACGTTCACAGCGTTGCTTGATGGAAGCAACCGTTCCACTCATGAGCAAGGGTACACCGTTGATAGCGACCAAGCCAATGCCCAATTGAACATCCAAATCTTTGAACCATTGACGTTGACCACGAACGATGAACGCGCCTTTCCCGACATATTCACCCGTTTGAGCTGATTTCGAAACTTGGGCGGGTTTGACGGCAAATACCGTTCCATGTGCACCTCCACCGTTCCATGCACGACTCCAACAGAGTGCGAGGGTCGCAGCCTCTTCCAACTTCGCATCGTTGATTCGTTCATCTCCGAGCTTGTCGACGAGTTTGTAGGATGGAACGCCAGGAGGAAGTTGACCGTACGGTTCCTCAACGAGTGCAAAACCTTGCGATGCTCGAAGACTACAACTTGGTGCTCCGTGAATGTCAGCGTGAAGGTACATGTCACTTCCAGAGAGATGCTTCTTGACGATCGAATCGTTTCCTTTGGCATCACGCCCACCAACGAGTAGATGGCCGCCAGAAATCATGCTCCAACGATGTTGTTCAAACCAAAGCCGCTTCGATCGACGAACCGTTTGCATTCGACCACTGGCCTTTTGCTTTGCTTCTTTCTTTTGGGCTCGTTTAAACGCTGTTTTCGTGTCCTCAAGGGCAGTTGTTGCACCACTCGTTTTGTCCTTCTGCTTTCGAGCAGCCTCAAAGTATCGTTGTGCATTTTGATGGACGGAATCATCGAGATGCAACGTGAACGCCTGGCCTGGTTGACCACTATCATCGGGTAGGCGAACCATCATGGTTCGATCAGCAGCATTGCCTGAATCAACCCAAGGATTTTCTTTCAAGCCTTTCAGGACAGGCTTCCAGCCTTGTTTTTGAACGGCTTCTCGGGCTTGCTGCAGAATGGTCTCCACATGTGTCCAATGCTCTTGAATCGCATGACCAATGGCTTGCTGCTTCTCAATTTTCTTGGCAAATCCTTCAAGCGCTTGTTCTTGTTGTTTCATGCGTCGTTCCAATTTCTCGACTTCTGTTGAATGACCGCGACCTGGTGCTGCGGCATCCAACTTTTCCTGTTCCCTTCGAGCGAGCGCATTGGCATCATGATGTCCTTTCCAAGTATCGATGGCAGAACAGAGGTTCGAACAGGAATAGGCGATTTTTCCTGCATGCGATGGTAAGAGAAGCGGGGTCGCCTCAGTCGCTGTTTCACGTAGCGTTGTGGTCGACTTTGCGTCGAGCGTTTCCATAGCTACGATGGCTTTCAGCGCATCCTCATTGTATTCTTTCGTTGCCTTGAGGATGAGATGCCCGGTTTGGCTCGAATTGAGTTGTTCGAGGAAGTGTTTCAGTGATGTGAGAACGTTGGCAGCATCTGCATCTTCTGTCGAACTGTTCGGTTCAAGGCCTGCATGTTCACAAACGGCGTTTGCATAGATGCCTCCAAGATTGATCTTACCTCCAAGAGTCGAAACAAGGTCCCTATCAGACTCAGCAAAGGCTTCTTCCAGTGATTCTAGTGTCAAGGTATGTGGATCAATCGCAGCTGGTGGAGGGATGTACGTCTCCCCTTTCTTGATGGTTCGACCCGAATAACTTGCATGGGTTAGAGGTTGGATGATGACATCGTTCTCATCCATGAGGATGACATTCCCGTTGCGAAACAACTCAACACTGAGCGAGCGTTGACCATTTTTTGTGTCGAAACGAAACATAAGAACTCGGTCAAAGCCCAATTGTTCGACCTTGGTTAATCGAGCATTCTTCAGATGCTTTCTCAATACCATTGCAAAGGACGGAGGCGTCATGGGCATTGGACGGTCGCGTTTGGATGTGTAGACTCGTTGTCCACGAACAATAACCAAGTCAAATTGTTCAGCCTCCTTTGGATTGATTCGAAGAACGATTTGCTCGTAGTGAGGCATGTAGGCTTTCTTGACATAGGCTCCTGACCATGCATCCAATTCGAGCGAAACTGCTCGAACATCGAAACCGGTCATGGAGTCTTTCATATCAATCCCTGCTATTCTACAAACTTCAACAGTACTTTACCAATGTTCTTTCCGTCATGGATGTGTTGATGGGCCTTTGCAACGTCTTTTGCATCGTAAATCGAGTCGATGATTGGCGTTAATGCACCCTCTTTGATTCCTTTGAGGATGTTTTGCATTTGTTCTTGCATGACGCCCTCGTCGTTCCATGTTCCCATATGAACGCCAAAAACGCCTTGATTTCTGGACATCATGAGCATGGGATCGAACCGCGGTCGACTTCGTAACGCCTTGAGCGCCTTCCATAACGATCGCTTCGATGATGGGGCAGCCGATGACATCCCATAGGTGTACAATTTACCACCTTGGGCAAGAACTGAGAGGCTACGTTTGAGGTGCGCTCCACCGATTGGATCGAGGATGTGATCAACCCCTCGACCGTTCGTTTGAGAACGAACAATCTCAACGAAGTTTTCGTTGTGACGATCGATGGCTACAGCACCGTAGGAACGGATGACGTCGGCCTTTCCAGCTGATGCTGTTGACCAGACGTTGGTTACACCTGCCCATTGACACAATTGCAGTGCTGCGGTCCCAACACCACCTCCTCCACCATGGATAAGGACAGAATCGGTTGGTTTGAGATTTCCAAGATGATGGAGCATGTGGTGTGCAGTGATGTAGGTTACAGGCATCGAAGCAGCAGCTTCGAGAGTAATCTCGTCTGGAATGGGAAGCGTTCTTGAAGCATCCGTGACCACGTGACTTGCTTGACCACCTGTACGCATCAGACCAACAACTTTCTGACCAATTTCGAATCCCTTGACACTCTTTCCTAGAGCGTGGACAACACCACTCACTTCGTAGCCTGGCGTGAATGGGAATGGGGGTCGTGGCTGATAGAAACCAAGTCGCATCAGTGTGTCTGCAAAATTGATTCCTGCATAATGCACGGCAATACAGACTTCATGTTCGCCCGGTTCAGGAATCGGAATCTCTTGGATATCGAGGACATTTGGCCCTCCTGCTTTGGTGATTACAACACGATACGCCATTCAATCATCTCCTCGAATCCATCCTTTGTTTGTCTGTTGAACACGACCTGCACGTTCGTGTGAAAGAAGGTGAGCGAGTGTTTGGTCTTGAGCAAGGCCTGGATGTGCATCCGGCGTGTTGGCATAGGCTTCAGTGGATATTTCAGGAATCGTTGCAAGACCTGATTCCACTGCATCGAGAACACGTTGATGACGCTCCATTCGATGCTTGATGTAGTACGCAAGCGTCTTGTTTGGAAGAGGAATAACAGGCCCATGGCTCGGGAACATCAGGTGAGGATCGAGTTGCTGTAATCGTTGAAGTTGTTCGATGTACACGTCCATATCACCTGTTCCGGGAGGAATGAGAATCGTTCCAATACCTGCAACCATGTCTCCAGCAACAAGTCCAGCATCAGAAAGGAGACAAACGTGGCCAGGGTGATGGCCGGGGGTAATCAGAACGGTCCAATCTTGATTGCCAAGTTGAAGCACTTCTCCATCGACAAGAATTCGGTCGCAGTGAACCGTCCTAGATGTGTATTCACTACCCCAAACGGGAACATCAAACGCCTCACGAAGCAAGTCCATATCGCCAATATGGTCGCCGTGTGAATGGGTGAAGAGGATGGCAATCAATTCACCACGATGACGGTCAACCGCTTCTGCAAGTTGTTCCATCCCCTCTCGCATTCGACATGCAGGGTCGACGAGAACAAATTCCCCCTCAGGATCGCCAACCAGATAGGCATTGGTGTGGTCTGCTGGAGGCAGAGTGGCAGTTTTTACAGGAACAACTTCGACGCCATGCGCAAAAAGGATTGATCGACGACCAGGTTGTCGTTCCTGCAAATCTGTGGCTGTTTGAATCATATCTCCATCAAAGTGCTTCAATGTTCGATCAACTTCCATCAGGAGTGTAACAACAGGCGGAGCGACACGAATCTCATGACGCTTCCATCGCTCAATCATTTCGGATGGCCTCATCCACTCAAGAGCAGTGAATTCTGTTTGCAAATCTGTCGTAGGATTGAATTCCTGATCCTCGATATGCAGATGGAAGAACGTGTTCTCGAATTGCATCGGTCCAAACGGAGGCGTTGTTCTACTGGAAATGTGTCTCAATTCAGAAGTATTGAGAGCAATCTGTCCGTCTTTCAGTGCGTTGATGAAGGCTAATTTATCCTCAAGTATGTTCCTTCGCAACTCGACATCAATCATTGCGACTGAGGAACCATTCGGAACAACACCCAATTCTTCGGTCATCTCACGAACGACTGCTACAATGGATGAAGTCGAACCAC
>JAYYFM010000056.1:0-6800 GCA_036158745.1 Thermoplasmatota archaeon | reverse complement strand
CTGCAAGGCGCTTCTTGCATGATAGAGGTTCCACGTAAGGGCACTTGCTACGCCAACCGATAGACCAACAACAAGGAATGTAACAGGTTCCATTGCTCGTTAAGTTGTTCAACTGCCTTTATGTTCTGCGGTCTTTATCAAGCATCAAACACCTGTTTTCGAACCCTTTGGAAATCTCCAAAGGCCAACAATATCGAATGAATTAGACCAAATCACGGCTCACATTGAAAACCTATGCAGTTGTATCCACCAATGGAGGAGAAAGCATGGGAAGTGATGATGCCTCCAAGGATTCCATCAATCTGGAAACCTATCTTTCCACTTGGGGAGCTTTAGGGTTCGATGCACCTTCTTTCCAAGAAGGCGCTGCCCAGTCGAAACCCTCCGAGTTCGCTGATTTACAACGAACAGTCGAATCTGCTCAACATCTCAAATCTCGCATGGAACCATTTGCATCATCAGAAGACATTCATCAGTTGATTGATGAATTTCGAAATCCAAATGATTGGGAAGAAGTCGAAGACGAATTCAATCGATGGAGTACAGCAAATGCTCCTTGGGAAACCGGATATTATCGCTGGTTTCCTCAATGGGCAATAAATGAAGAAATGCAAGATCAGTTTTGGAACATCATCAACATCGCTGCATTGCTCGATGAATCCAGCTGGACGTCACTGGATTTGCTTCTACCTCTTCTTGCACAACCAGCGAACTATCCGAACATCCTCAACGAACTCGAACAACTCGTTCAGGATGAAGAGCGTCAACGCACGTTGATCGAAAAGGCAGTTCAACAATTAAACCAAAAAGGGTACAACGTTGCAATTCAATCGTCAAAAATCATTGATCAGTTTAACGAAATCGAGGAACTTCAAAGTTACTCAAACCGAATAGATTTGCTCCGATTGCAGATACAATCCGACATTTTTCCATTTGACCCAGTTCTTGCTGAAACTTTCGTCGACCGGGCCAACAATCTCATTGCATCACCGTCCGATGAAATCGAAACACTCGAGAAGAATATTGCAACAATATCCGCCCATCTCCAAAACCGTCTCAGCGAAATGAATGCTATGCTACGTCAATGGCAATCTGAAGGTTACACGTACGAAGAACGATTACGAATCCTCCCAGAAGACTTGTTGGAGTGGGAACATCTCTTACCCGAAATAGAACAACAGTATCACCGTCATTCTGGCGCCTTAGAACGATGGAATGAGATCAAGAAGTTGTGGAATCATCAGGATGCTACAATCGATCGAATTGTTGGGAAGATTGAGCATACGGATGCCTTTTTGGATAAAATTGATGTATTGGAGCAGCAATGGACTGAAAAGGAACTTCAAGGAGCTTCCTTGATAGAACGGTGGGAACAATTCGGATTCGATATGGACGTCTGGCGGTACAAAATGACACACGATCCGCGTCAAGGTCTTGAAGAATTGAATCTTCAACTACCTCTCTACAACCGCGCAAATGAGTTGCTTGAGGGCATGCTTCAACTCGACACCTCCCTTGGAGGTGAAGAAGAAACAGAGAGGCGTTCAACGATTCTTCGTACCATGGATTTGGACAATGATTTACTCGATGAGATGGAGCAATGGTTGGGCAAGAAAACACTACGTAACACACGCCATCGACGCATGCTCCAGGCAGAATGGGAGCGAGCAGGTCGTGCAGGTAAAGTCGATTCAGAAAAGACCTTTTCTGATTTGTATTCCTTTGAACGTGCGGTCGCATCGATTGAGCACCAATCACAAAATCTCATTGCAAGTGGTGTGACTTCTCACGCCATCGAGCGAACCAAAGCAGAGTTGTTACGTCTCGAAGGACGTGGTTGGAACGTTACAGAATTACTACAACTTCTCAACGAGCAACCAGATGCTTTCTTTCAACAGTTTCCAAAAGCATTGGAATCTATGTCACGTATCGTGGCAACACAGCGTAGGATCGCCAATCTCGATTGGCGACGTGATGTTCATCGGGCTGGAGAAATTAGCCTACATGTTCGTAATCCATTGCAGTTGGTCAAAATTGAACAACAAATTCCAGCATTGATTCGCCATCTCGCAGATCGAGAGATCGAGGATGAAACGTATTCTTACCCATCCTGGCTTCCTGAGCAGCGCCCAGTTCTTCTCCCCCGTGAACAATCACTGATTCGAAAAGTGCCAGCAAAGGTCCAACCACAATCCACTCTCGAAGAAGCCCATGAAGCCATGCTTGAGGCTATGGAGCCAGAAGAAAGGGTCGTTGAAGATGATTTGAAACATAAATCCTCTTCTGAGCAGGAAGAAAACAATTTGAATCAAGCAATGTCCTTACCTGAAGAGGAGGAAATCAAACCTACTCCCAAGGAAGAAAACCTCATTGTAGAAGAGAAGAAAACAGTTCTAGCCCCTGTATCAACTTCTGTCGTTGAAGGCGATTTGACCTCCTATGAGCGCCTTCTTCGTCTCATCGGTTTGAACGAAGAGGCCAATGTCCTCGCTGGTTCAGGAGATGTTTCAGTTGTTCGAAGAGCATTGGCGTCACATGTTGGCAGTGAACCTCGTGATGTTCGTGTCGATCGATTGCTTCGGTTGACGTTGCGCCTCCTTCCTCAAGGCGACCAAGGAGATGGAGAACGATCAGAGATGATTGATTCCATTGTAGAAATTCTTCCGAAGTACAACCAATGGGTTCGAATGCGGCTTGAAGCAAGGCATATGGGCGCATCTGGGACATTCTTTGAGGATGCTACTCGTCTGGGTACTGCATTGCATAGAGTACCAGGGCCGGGCGTTCGCGTACCACTCAATGCAGATACGTATCCACTACCAGAACCATCGAATTTGAACGAATTACACCAACAAACAGAACGGTTGATTCAATCAATGCATCTTCCAGCTGCTGGTGGAATCAACTGATCATGACAATTCATCAAGAAGCGCATTTTGTTCTTCTTGCGAAATAGAAGGCTCATCACTCGGCGTCGCTTGAACAGCAATTCGTGGTGCTTCAGGCATTGGCATGTCGAGTGGAATCGGTTGATTCATTCCTGGCGGCCCTGCTGGGAGAGGGGCGATTGGTGGAGGCAGTGGTGCTGGGAGTGGTTGAGGCATCACAGGAGGTGGCGCAAGACTCGGTGGCCCCACAGGCGGTGCAAGTGGAGGAGGAAGTGCAGCAGGTTTCGGCTCTTGAGGAGCAGGTGTGGATACAGGTGGGCCGACCGGAGCGGGCATTTCCTGTATGGGCGCTTCATTGACAACTGGCTCCGTTTCAAGTGCAACTGGCGTAAGAGGCACTTCTGGTGCCTGTATAGGAACAATTTCGACTGGTGCAACAGGTTCTGGTAACTGTGCAATTGGTTGCTCCATAACTGGAACAATTGGTGTGCGAAGTTGCTTGTGCACTTCGTTGATCTCGGAGATGTCAAGATGACCGGTTCGCATGTAATCCGCCATTGTCGGGCCAATCAATGCCATACTTGCTCGGAACCCAGGATTGAAGATGTTCAAAGTGCCTATTCCAATCTCATGAGAATTGCCACAAGAGGAAAAGATGAGTCGATGTCTCTCAAGATGTGCTGGTAGAAACTTCAATCCTGCTAAGAAAAATGCGAGGCCCAAAACGGTCGGCGTTAATCCTTGAAACATCATGAGAAGAAGACCTATCACTGTGAATCCAGCAGAGAGGCCGAACTCAATTGGTGTTGGTTTTTCGATAACGTGTTGAAAACTTGTCAACTCTGCATCCATCACCAACTGCACATCAATTCGGGGGACGCCGTCTCGGTGCAGGGTTGTTTCGACCACTCGAAACAATCCGTCTCCAACAACAATCGATGTTGATTTAAGGCCGTCTTTTGATTCAGAGAGAGGAAATTCATCAACATCTTCATGATTGTTGTGGAACAGCGGTTTTGCTCGGATTGGTAAAGCGAGCACATCCATCATCTCATGTTGGATTTCTACTGATTCTTCATCGCTTTCCTCTTCGAGAACGTCCTGTTCTTCGGCTTCTTCGGAAGACGCAGGCTCTTTCTCCATACCATCACCTTATTGGAACAATGAAATGAAGGTAACGGAATCACCGATGGGTTTCAGAGAACCAAGACTTTGCGTCACTTTCTGAATCAAAACCCTTTCCTGGTTTTGTTCCCACAACTGTTGCAATTGAAGCTTCAGCAGCGATTTCTTGAATGCGGTCACTGATTGGACCGTTGATGATCAATGCTTGAACACCTTCGGTTCCAGCAGCCGATTTTGCGATTGAGCCGGCACCCATCTCTTCACTGACTGAACCATCAGCGAGAACAAACATTGCCTTGTTCTTTCCGAGACTGTCTTGATGGTCGAACATCTCTTGGATTTCAGCAGGAGCCATTTCCGACTCGTATACCTCATCCATTTCTTCAACCCACTCGTCACTGGTTCCACCGTGTTTTTTCTCATCCTCTTTGTCTTGATCTGCCATTGTCTTTGCAAACTTGGCAGCGTCGACCTTCATGGAGAGCGTCTTCGTGATGGTTTTCTGAGGCAACAATTCCCATTCTTGCCCAACGGGAGCTTGTGCAACAAAATCAACCTTCAGAATGGCGTTGAGTTGTCGAAACAACATTTCGCCACCACGGTCCCCATCGATAGCGAGTGTAACGGATTGCTTACCGTTTGCCAAATCGATGAGCTCCTGTTTGATGTTGCCAGCACCATCAGCGCTGATGGCATTCTTGACTCCACAATTGAGCAAGTTGATGACGTCGTTTCGTCCTTCAACAATGATGAGTGAATCCGAACTTTGGACGTTTGGTCCGCAGGTTAGTCCGTGGAAGTTTGTAGCCGTTCCAACAGTAAGAACAGATCGAACTTCTTCAACAACGGTCTTACTTGCAGCTTCGCCTGAGTTGACCAATGCGAGAAGAAGCTCCTTTGCACGGTCGACAACAGCGGTTCGCTTTGTTGCACGAACGTCAGAGATTTCGACAACACTGATTTTCGCTTGGCAGGGACCAATCCGGTCGATGGTTTCCAATGCGGAACCGATAATCGCGGTTTCGACATTGTCCATGCTGCTTGGAATGAGAATCATTCCGTGCACTTTACCGCCCTTTGTTTCCATTTCGACATCAACGTGGCCAACACGAGCTGTTCGTTGCAACTTGCGTAGCTCAAGCTCATCACCGAGCAAACCTTCGGTTTGACCCATGATGGCACCAATGATATCCTTACGCTGAACGGTGCCATTGACCTTGATATCAGCCTTGATCATGTATTTCATCGCTTTTCCTTGTTTATTTCCTGAATTATTTCTTCGAGTCACATTAAATCCTCCTTTCGGCCTCCTCACAGTCGGCGCATAATCCCAAAAGGGGACGCAGTGCAACGGTTTGATGAAAACACCAAGCCAAGTGAATGTGATTCAGCAGTATATGCTATCGCCTTCACCTTTTCAATCCTGTGGACAAAAACCCGTCCAAGTTCATGTTTCATTCCTTAGGAAGAGAAGAGGAACGTTCGATTAAATCGCTTCGCATTTTTTCGCTAAGGAACGGAAGATGAGGATCCTCGTCACCCATCGTATTCTTCCACGAATCCATTGCTCTGGCCCATATTTCTTCATCTGCATTCCATTCGAGCCATCGTTCAACAAACGCTACATGTCGCTGCACTTCTTCATCATCTGGAGCCATTTGCTTGAGGAGCATATTGGTTTGAGCGAGAATAAGTCCCATAGGTGGTGAAATCAGGTAGACTCCGAATGGATTTCGTTCAGTTGAAATCGTCAAGTGTTCTTTCCACAGCCCAAGCCCTACGTCGTAAATGTAACCGATCAACAAGACACTGAGAAGCACAAGTACACCAATGGACATGAGTCCAACATACGTCGATGGAATACCAAGAATCTCATTGGAGAAACAGAGCCCGCCACTGCATTCCTTCTCAAATCGCCACTTCACGTATGGCCAAATGAGCAATGTGAGTGTCGTTGTCCAGAATACCATCGAAATGACGGTTTGAGACTGCTGGAGTCGCCAGTATTGGCGCATGATGACCTTCTTCATTGAACCACGCTATCCTGCAACCCTTATGGATTCAACCCTTTCTGTACGTGTTGAACGACGTCTTTTGGAAAAATGCACGACATCGACGTGATTAAATAATCAACTTCAGAGCAAGCATCGCTAAAGGTTGCGATGAGATGGGCGTGTTCGATTTTATTCGGAACCTACCAAACAAACTCTACGTTGCATTACTGATCAAGAAGCTCGAATTTCACAACCTTACAAGCAAGAAATCGATGCTTTCTGAGGCAGGGCCTACACTTTCGATGACAACCTATGGCATTCGTTTTCAAACAGCACATGTCTCACTTGAAGCAATTGCTCGTGGGCACGTTCGACCGTCGAGAGCAGTTCTCTTTGTCGATGATGAAGAACTCTACAATCAACCTACAAGCGGACTCAAGCGATTGATGAAGCGTGGCTTGGAGATTCTGCTGGTTGAAAATTTTGGACCGCATACGAAGTACTATCCATTTCTCGAATTGGTTGACGATTTCGACCGACCGCACGCAACAGGAGACGATGACCACATTTACCCAAAGTGGTGGCTAAAGGGTCTATCGGATTCGATGCAACAACGCCCAGATTGCCTTCATGCCTACCGAGCTCATTGCATTCGATTAAATCAGGAAGGAACAATGGCACTACCGTATCTTGAATGGGGCCCTGGTATCACAACAGCGCCTTCCAATCTCAATTTCTACACCTCTTCCATGGGAGAAATCTACAATCCAGATTTTCTTCAAAGGGCAAAACA
>JAYYFM010000055.1:0-6856 GCA_036158745.1 Thermoplasmatota archaeon | reverse complement strand
CCATCTTCATCCAAAACTGAGCCGATCCCTGCATTGAACAGAGGTTCGTCTTCCATCAATTCAACCGCTTGTGTAACGGCTTCCAGCGCATCGATTGTACCTGACTCGAGAGCCTCACCAATCGATTGGAGGACGTGATACATGCATTGAATTCGTTCAGGATCGAGCGAGGTTAAACCTCGCCATTCACCATCACCACCGGCCCCACCATGAATGGCGAGAATGGGCATCTTCCTCACTCTACGACGGTGCAGCGGATGATTTGCTGAGGTTGTGCAGGGCGGTCACCGGGTAGTTTTCGGCAACGCTCAATCGACTGGACAACATCCATACCTTCCGAAACCTGTCCGAAGACAGCGTGGTTTCCATTGAGCCACGGTGTTGCCACCGTGGTCAGGAAGAATTGGGAACCTCCAGTGTTTCGTCCTGCATTGGCCATAGAGAGAACACCTGGCTTGTCGTGCTTCAATCCGAGAGCGGATGGTTCACAAGGAATCTTCCATCCAGGACCACCGGTTCCAGCCCGTCGAGACATTGGATCCTTTGAATGTGGGCAGCCGCCTTGAATCATGAAATCTTCAATGACGCGATGGAAGTGAAGTCCGTCGTAGAATCCGTCCTCGACGAGTTTGACGAAATTGGCCACAGTATCAGGGGCGCTTCCGTGAAAGAGTTCGATGGTGATGTTTCCTGCTGATGTCTCCATGAGTACGTGCATGATGCTACCACACGTGCTTACCTCAAGAGCATTTGCTTGTCTCATTCTTTCTTAATTGGCAGATAAAGTAATATTGAATTTGATAGATTTAGACGAGTGAAATGTATCAAAGACGTAACCACACCTTCATCAATGGAAACCCGATGTTCTGCTCATGACCGACCCAAGGGACATTGAAATCGAAACCATTGATGGGGACAAAACAACACTACGGGAACTTGGTGGAAGCACTTACCTTATCGTCAATGTCGCCAGCGCTTGTGGCTTCACTCGACAATACGAAGGCATGCAAGCATTGTATGAAGCAAAGCAGTCCGAAGGCTTGGTCGTTGTTGGCTTCCCATGCAATCAGTTTGGAGGACAGGAGCCAGGAACACATGAAGAGATTGCAACGTTTTGTGAAACGCAGTATGGTGTGACCTTCCCAATGATGGCCAAGATCGAGGTCAATGGAGACAACCGACATCCTCTCTATGCTGAGTTGTGCAAGGTTCCAGATCATGAAGGTAGGGAATCCATCAAGTGGAATTTCAACAAATTCATTGTCCGTGAAGATGGTTCTGTTGAACGTTATTCTCATCGAACCGAACCTTCTGAATTGCCACTCTAAACAGCATCTTGACTGAGATTCTTCAACGAGATTCAAATGCAGGACCACCTTCGTAGCGGATATGGTCAAGCAGCTTCCATGCATTCCAACAGGATGCTCAGCATGTTGCCGTGAAACGACCATGCCCGTGACAGAAGCTGAAGCAAAGCGCCTTTCGCGTCGAACCGGAATGTCTCTCGAATCGTTCACATGGGAAAACAATGGAATCCTAACTTTACTGAACGATGAGAAGACGCGTGCTTGTGTGTTCTTGCTGACAGCAAGTTCCGATGTCGATGCAGAAGGGATTTGTTCAGTCTATGAAGTACGCCCAGAAGGATGCCGAAAGTATCCAATCGTTCTGAATTCGAACGATGATGCCATCTTAGATGATGGCTGTCCACATCGCCAGAACTTCCCTGAACCGAGTGAATCCGATGCAATCGAATTGCTCAATCTTGAGGAGCGCTTGTTGCGTAGACAATGACGCGTCCAAGCGATCGATGGACCGATACGTACCATGCGTTCTCATAGCGCCATCCCGTTTCCTGGAGCATCTCTTCAATCGTCTCCCAAGCATAGTGCTTGAGTGGAGGCCGCTCGCTCTTTTCGAGCGGGTGATTCAGGTGTTCGGTTCGTGGTTCACTTGGCAGAATCAAAACAAGTCCACCATCCACAACCTCTCTCGCATTTGCTAACGTATGATGGAGAAGTGCGCGATGGTCCATCGAACCCTGAGAATTTCGCCCGTATGGCGGGTCAAGAACAACGCCAGAGAAGGAGGGGGCCTCAACAGGAAGTGTTGCTTTGATGTTCGTGGCATCACCTAAAACGAAAGGATTCAATTCAGAACCGACCCATTCAAGATTCATTTTTGCACCTTGAATCATCTCTTCATCAAGGTCCATTCCGATGGCATGTCTCCCACTCATGATGGCTTCAATGGTGAAACCACCAGTGCCACTCATTGGATCGAGGCAGGCTCCATTGGCGAGTGGCCCACAGGCAAGATTCACAGCCAGTCGAGCAAGACGCGGCTCCAAACTCACTGGCTTGAAGAACGGCCGCTGGCTTGCTCGACGTTCAATGCTTGAGTCGCCTTTGGGTCCATGGTTCAAGAGCCATCCGAAGGTCACTGTTTGCGAATGACCATCGAATAAGAGGCCGAATGTTGAATCAGGATTCTTGAGATCGATTGAAGCACCGGCACGGCTCAGGATTCCACCAACCTTTCCAGCGATAACGGTGCGAGAACATCCACTGATTCCTTCGCCGTGCTTCCAAGCATGAACTGCACACGATGTTTCATCGTGTGGAAGTTGTTCGAGGTACTCTGCAATACGATGCAACACGAGTTCCTCATTCGACCATTCGATGTTGATTCCGTCAATGAAGACTGCTTCAATTCCTGAGGATATCTGGAGTTCAGGGCTGTCTCTGGAACACTTGAGTCCAGCAAGGCGAGGCGATGAGAAGGACCTCACATCTCCTTGTGGAAAGAGAGCAGAGAGTTCTGCTTGAGCGAGTGCAGGGTGCCATCCGCGCAGGGAAACAATGCACTCGCCCATATGCTTCCCTGTTGGTGCTTGTTCTTCACGGCACCGCATGCGAACCATGACATACTCTCGACCTCAACCGTTGGATATGGGCTGCAATCTTCGAGACCTTGCCAATGCGGAAGACATCAATCTTGCAGACCTCAAAGGCCAACGCGTTGGAATTGATGCATTTCTGACGGCGTTCCAGTTCCTTACGACGATTCGAGACCGGTCTCCTACGGGTGATGGGGGGCCTCTTCGTGATTCGAAAGGACGGGTCGTAGCACACCTGATGGGCATGTTGACACGAACAACGACCATGCTCTCGCTGGGTATTCAGCCTGTGTTCATCTTCGATGGACCGGCTCCAGAATTGAAAGCGGATGAACTTGCAGCAAGGCGAGAACGCCGTCTCGAAGCAGAAGCTGCTCACAAGCAAGCGCTCGAAGATGGGGATTACCAAACTGCTCAAAAAATGGCGCAGCGTATTGTCCATTACAGTCCAGAAATGGTTGAAGATACGAAACAAATGCTCGACTTGCTCGGCGTTCGCTGGGTCGATGCTGCTGCAGAGGGCGAAGGCCAAGCTGCTGTTATGGCGGTCAAGGGGCAACTCGATGTTGTAGCAACGCAGGACTGGGACGCCCTCTTGTATGGAAGTCCGATTCTCGTTCGTAACTTGATGAGCGATGGTAGCAAACGACACGGCCGAACGGTTCGTGCTCAGAAGATTATTCTCTCTGAAATGTTGGCAGAACACGACCTCTCACGTGAGCAGTTGGTCGATTTGGCCATTATGATTGGAACCGATTTCCATCCAGGGTTGAAGGGTATTGGCCCAAAGACTGGAATCAAACTCATCAAATCACTTGGAACGATTGAAGCCATTTGCCAAGAGAAAGGCAAGGAGATTCCAGAACGCTTGAACGAGATCCGTGAGATATTCCTGAATCATCCTTGCAACGCTGTCGCGGATGAAGCACTGAATCCTGGTCAAGTCGATGTGAAGGGACTGATTCAATTCCTTCAAGAAGAGCGAGAATTTAGTCAGCGACGCATCGATGAAGCATTGACGAAGTTGCGTAAAGCCAATCTGATTCGAGAAGGCGGACAAACGTCGTTGTTCTCGTTTTGATATCAGGCTGGGTCAAGACCAGGAAGCATTTCCAGTTCTGTTGTTTCAACATCAACACCCATAGCTGCAAGGCAGCGAGCAAGGCCTTCGGCTTGGTGATTGGCTGTAAATCGGCTGAGGATCCGTTCACGTCCTGCTTTGGACCACGCTGCCCGGTTGGCTTCATCCCCTGCTTGCTCAATGGCTTCAACCCATTGTTCGAGCCCTTCCCTTGTGTCTGGCCAAGGGAGTCGTCGACCGTTCCAACCGTCGGTTATTGTGTGTGTAAATCCGCAATCGCTCACGACCAAAGCAGGGGTTCCGACCATGATTGCCTCCATTGGAGTTAGACCAAATCCTTCGGTTCGAGCGGTTGCAATCAAAGCGTGAGCATTTCGCATCAAAGCAACGATTTCAGTTTCATCAATGCGTGGTAAGACGTGCAATTCTGCCCCAAATTTCTCTGCTTGACGTTGCATCTCTTCGGTCTCGCCACCACCAACGTGTACGAGCGGAAGCGATGCCGCTGCGGCAATTTGGACCGCTTCCTTGCTGCCTTTCATGAAGCATGCGCGACCGATGGTCAGCAAGTATGGTCCCGTAGGCTTGTGTTTGAACGCTTCCCAAACGCGGCGCTCTTCATCGGTTTCTTCAGCTGGCCAAGCTGCAGGATCGATGGCTGGCCATAGAACACCAACTTCTGCAGGACGTTGCTCATCATCGCGAAACTTGACGTCTCCTGCTATCCAGTCTTTACTGACCGGCCATCCCTGTGAGGATGCAAGCAATCGAGAGCTGGTCGGTGTGTTAGCTGAAATAACGGTCTTAGGACGTTTCCAGAATCGCTTGTGCCAACTTCGATCCCAGTAACGAAGGTATGTGAGTGCGAGGTTTTTGACAAAAATAGGGTAGCGCAATTTACCATCCATGTTGCGCTGAAGTACATCGTCATAGATCCCTTTGTCTCGTTCGTGAATGAAAATGTACATCGGAAGGTCATCTGGAATGATATCGAGAACCTCCACCCCTCCAGTTCCTAACATCATGTAATATGCGTCAGCTTTGGCCATAATGGGTCGCAATCTTGGAAGCAACAATCGCCATGCCTTCCTCGAGCTTCGACCCGCTCGTACAGTCACTTCAGCGATAGGTCCATCGGGACGTTGCCAAGCTTTTGCAGGTGCAATGACCTCGATACCAAGTTGTTTGCATCGGTCGAGAAGAAGTTGGGGTGCGTTCAAGGTTGCAATTGTAATACACCAGCGTTTTGCATGTTCTGGTAAGGCCACGATGAGATCGCGTTGTGCGCCCCCCATGAATCCCATATTGCGATGAAAGATGACAAGGTGCGGCTTTTCCTTGCGATTACCGCCGCCATGTTCCCCTTCTTGGACAGGTTGCATCGTCAACGCCAACGCATACCCCAAAATGAATTGAACGGGACAAGTGATGCTCAGAACAAGGAATCGTACGCTTCCTGATGACGCTTGGCCCAAGTTTCAATTGAGTATGCAGCAGCTCTCTCCTTGACAGCATCAGATTCATCCTTCAATTCCGATATTGCTTGACGCCAAGCATCGATGTCATCCACAGGCAGAACGTGATGCTGGAGTGGGATTTCGTTGTGTGCTGGAGCATCTGCCACCAGTGCTACAGTCCCTGCTGCATACGCTTCCAGGGGAGGTAATCCAAATCCTTCTGCAATCGATGGAAACAGCAAGGCGTCTGCATGTTGCAGTGCAGCAATCATCTCTTTCTCTTCCAGTTTGCCAACCCAATTGAGATTGCAGTTTGATTGCTGTGCGCGGGCGATGAGCCGATGCTTCGATTCAACAGAGGATTCAGCACCAATCTTGTGGAGTGTAAGGTCCATTCCTGCACATACATCAATGGCAAAATCGAGGCGCTTTCGAGGCTCTTCGCTCCCGATGATGAGAAGATTGACACCCTCTGTAAACCATGAAGGGCGATCGGTTGGAATCCCGTATTGGGCTAAATCAATCCCGTGAGGAATCCATGTGGTTGCAATTCCAGGAAAGTGCACTTCACACTGCTTCTGGGTATTTTTAGAAATACAAATCAACAAAGAAGCCCTTGAAAGTCCTTGGCGAATTCGTTTGAGATCCATCTTCCTCATCAATCCGGGCCGTTGATGACCGACTTCGATTCCGTCCCGAACCTCAGGAAAGACATGAAACAAGTCATGAACCGTGATGACCGATTTCCCACGGGCTGGAACAAGACCAGCCTGCTCCTGATCGGTCACGTGAACGAGATCGCTTTGCTTCGATAATTGACGAACTTTCGAAGGGCCATTGAACCAACGTTTCCAGAGTCGAGAGAACGGATTTTTACGGATTGGGTATTCATGTTCATTGGCTAATTCATACCCATCAATTAATCCTGATGAGAGCCGTTGAACAAGCGACCTATGAACGCCACCCAAGCCAGAGTAAGGGGACAGGGCACCTCCTCTCGCTATTGTGATTCGACGCAAAAAAGCCCTCCTAGAAATCAAGACCATACCAGAGCGGCGTACTGGTTTGATTCCTCCATGGAGCAAATCCACCGTCTGTGCTACATTAGCCATTCCCTTTTCTGTAGAGTATTCATCGGAGTTTTCAAGTTGCGTCGTGGACTGCTTCTCATCATGCGAAGCCTGGCTGCACTTCTGGTGGTCGGGTTGTTCCTGTTTCCAGGTTGCACCTATCTCGAAGGAGAAGAAAGTGTCGTCGATGAAATCGTCGCAGAAGTTGTTCTTGGGTGCACCGATTCGACTGCAGAGAATTACAATCAGAGCGCTGAGGAGGACGACGGCTCCTGCATCTACCCTGAGCCGATTTTCGGATGCACGGATCCAGATGCGATGAACTACGATGAGGCTGCAACAGACGATG
>JAYYFM010000054.1:4846-6951 GCA_036158745.1 Thermoplasmatota archaeon | reverse complement strand
GAATCCTCAGCGACCATATCAATCACGGTCAATGCACAATCGCCCAACAGTCTCTCCTATGCGACAGAAAATATGACCCTCGAAAAAGGAACGCTGATGACCACGAATACGCCAACAGTCAGTGGCGGAACGGTCACAAGTTGGGAAATCAGCCCCTCTGTTCCTTCTGGATTGTCGTTCAGCACAAACACCGGAGCCATCAGCGGAACGCCCTCAATTTTGCAGACGATCAAAGTCACCTACACGATTTGGGCGAACAACTCTGGCGGTTCGGCTTCTGCACAGGTGAACATCACCGTTAACGATGAAGTGCCTGATATCTCCTACAGTCCAGACTGGTTTGTTTTGACCAACAATACGGCCATGTCGCCGACTGCAACACCGACCAATTCTGGTGGAGCGATTCCTTCAGCGGTCATCTCTTCATCAGGCAATCCGGGATATCGAACCTCCATCGTCGTTGATTCCTATGGCCACAAGCACGTTTCCTACCGGAGCAACAGTGGTTACTTGATGTACGCAACCGATGCATCCGGTTCTTGGGTAGCCACCAATATTGACACAGCGAGTGGTACAGGATTCCACTCGTCAATTGCCATCGATTCTAACGATGGTGTTCACATTTCATACTTTGATAACGCGAATGATGATCTCAAGTATGCCACCTGTTCAAGTGGTTGCACAACCGCAAGCAATTGGAACAAGGTATCCGTTGACACATCGGGTGATGTAGGATATTACACCTCAATTGCCATCGATTCCAACGATGCTGTTCACATCTCTTATTATGATGAGACCAATTCTGATCTCAAGTATTCGACCTGTTCTAGCGGTTGTGCAACCGCAAGCAATTGGAACAAAGTATCCGTTGAAACTTCAGGTAAGGTGGGGTATTACACCTCAATCGCTCTCGATTCCAATGATGCTGTACACATCTCTCACTTTGATAATACCAATAATGATCTCAAATATACCACCTGCTCAAGTAGTTGCACAACCGCAAGCAATTGGAACTCTGTCGATGTCGATTCGTTAGGTTCTTCTGTTTATATGATGAGTTCAGTGCGTACAGGTATTGCCATCGATTCCAATGATGGTGTGCATATCTCATACTACCATCCCAATAAAGACCTCAAGTATGCAACATGTTCAAGCGGCTGCACAACCGCAAGCAATTGGGACGACGTGTCTGTTGATGCGTCGAGTAATGTGGGATATCACGCTTCCATCGGCATCGATTCCAACGATGCTGTCCACATTTCCTACAGAGATCACACGAATGATGACCTAAAATATGCCACCTGTTCAAGCGGTTGCTCGACCGTAAGCAATTGGAACAATGAGACCATCGATTCAATTGGCCAAACAGGGTATTACACCTCAATGGCCATCGATGCCAACGATGTCATTCACATATCCTACTTTGATGATACCAATAACAAAATCAAGTATCTCGCTCTGGATTCTTCTTCGAACACGCTTGGTTATTCGATCAGTCCAGACCTACCAGAAGGATTGACGCTGAACCCAATTTCTGGGGAGATTTCAGGAACGCCAACTGAACTGTCAACCAATACAACCTACACAATCACGGTAAGGAACAGCGGTGGCGTCAACACGACGACCATCACCATGCTCGTGAATGACCAGGTGCCGAACGCACTCGGCTATACACTCGAAAACATGACGCTCGAGAAGGGCACAACGATGACGACCAACACGCCAAGCGTGAGCGGTGGGGCTGTAACATCGTGGGAAATTGACCCAAGCCTTCCAAACGGCCTTTCCTTTGGTTCGACCAACGGCAGCATTTGGGGAACGCCAACGATTTTGCAAACCACAGCCGTGGCCTATACGATTTGGGCTAACAACTCGGGTGGTTCAGAATCAGCTCAAGTGAACATCACCATCAACGATCAAATTGCTTCTGTATCCTATCCTTCCACTGTTGAAATTTCCAACGATCGAACCATGACAACGGTCACACCAACCAACACTGGTGGCGCAGTCACCTCCTGGGCCATCGTGCCTTCGCTCCCATCTGGCCTCAACTTTGGAAGCAGCAACGGTAGCATCTGGGGCACACCGTCTGGTTTGCTTACCAA
>JAYYFM010000054.1:0-4836 GCA_036158745.1 Thermoplasmatota archaeon | reverse complement strand
ACAACAGTGGTGGTTCAAGCAGCACCACGTTCACGCTCGGCTTGAATTGGACGTTGACACCAAGCGCTGAGGGCGCTTACATTACTCGAAACGCCTCCATTGCTACCGATATCACCTGGGAATGGGATTACGACCCGCTTGAAGCGGATAACTTGTCGATTGCAACAGGCGACTACAATACATGCGCCATCAAGGACAACGGCGACGTCTATTGTTGGGGTCGAAACGGCAACGGACAGATCGGTAACGGCCAGACTTCACAAGTCAATACCGGTTGTGGCGTTTCTGGTCATAAGTGCAAGGATGTGCCAACGCTGACCCACGTTAAAGGGTCGAACAACTATGATGCTGTTAGCCTCGCCTTCGGGGACCGTCACGCCTGTGCCCTCCTTGACGATGGTGATGTTGTGTGTTGGGGTCGAAACAACGCTGGGCAACTTGGCACCAGCGGTGGTGACAAAGATACGCCACAAGCCATCAATCTGGGAACTGGACGTACCGCAACCAGTATTTATGCCGGTGGTAACTTCAATTGTGCTATTCTCGATGATGCTTCGGTCAAGTGCTGGGGTCATAACAACGCAGGCCAACTTGGTATCGGTTCTCAAGTGAACACCAATACGCCCACGACCATTAACTCGCTCGGTTCAGGCCGCACCGCCGTGACATTGGCACTGGCCCATCATTCCATGTGCGCCTTGCTCGATGACGGGTCGGTCAAGTGTTGGGGTGCAAATCACCAAGGACAATTGGGTAACGGCGGTTCTCCTTCCCTGTTGACCAGCCCTCCTTCATCTGCCATCGACTTGGGTACAGGGCGCACGGCCAAGGCCATCACGGGCGGAGAAACCCATTTCTGTGCTATCTTGGACGACAATTCCATCAAGTGCTGGGGTGGCGGTGCCAACGGAAAGTTGGGAACGGGTTCGACAAGCGGGCAAAACACGCCCACCTCCACAAGTGGCTCGTTTGCTTCAGGACGTTATGCGGTGGCCATTGATGCTGGATACCAGCATACGTGCGTGATTCTTGACAACGGTGATCTCACTTGTTGGGGTAGTGACAGCAACGGTCAGTTGGGCAACGGCGGCACCACAGGAACCAAATCGTCTCTTCAGTCAACCACTGTGGATTTGGGCATAGGACGAACGGCGATTTCACTCTCTGCAGGCGGTCAGCACACCTGCGCCCAACTCGATAATGGGGAATTGAAGTGTTGGGGTAACCGAGGCTCCGGCCAAGTCGGTGATAACGGTGGATTCGGATCTTCTGTGTCCGACCGCACCAGCCCAGTCAGCGTGAACGGTGGTCACACATACCTTGACACTGGTGCTTTCCCGTCCGATGCCGTCAGTGGTGCAACCTGTTCCATCTCACCTTCACTTCCAACTGGTCTCAGCTTGACCGCTGGCACCTGTGCCATTACCGGCACGCCTACTGTTACCGCTACCAATGCAACGTACACGATTTGGGCCAACATCTCTGGCCAGTCGTTCAGCGGCCAAATTTGGCTTGAAGTCGGGTTGAATGCACCAGACATTTCCTATTCTTCTTCCACCTATACCTACACCAAGGATTCGACAATCAGCACGCTCAACCCAATCAACGTCGGTGGTGAAGTGACAACATGGGCCATCAACGCCACCTTACCCTCAGGTCTCTCTTTTGGAACCAGCAACGGTAGCATTTGGGGTACACCAGATGCGGTGACTGCAGCGACCAGTTATACGATATGGGCCAACAATTCTGCTGGTTCAAATTCCACCATCATCACCTTTACCGTGAACGATCCAGCACCATACTTCACTTACGCCGTCGGTACCACATTCCTCCTCCGCCTCTACGTGAATCAAACCATGAACACCGTCACACCGATCTCCCTCTTTGGTGGCGGCCTGCCGACCTCGTGCAGCGCCTCTCCTTCGCTCCCGTCGGGCCTGGTCCTCAGCTCGAGTTGCGCCATTTACGGCACGCCAAACGCCACGGCGAGTTTGGGGCTTTACACCATAACCGGCACGAACACCGGCGGAAGCGATTCACCCTCACTCTACATCGAGGTTCGCAATTCCGGTGGGTCGCTGACCATTACACCGACCAACCGTGAAGGTTCCGTCAACAGCGCGCTTTCCAACATCACCATGTCCTACACGCACCTACTCAACAATTACGGTTGGACGTCAGGTGTCAGCAACACGACCACGGCCTTGTTGAACAATTACGTAGCACCTGGAGGAAGTTCACATTGGTTGGCGACAGATTCTGGTGAACGTGGTGAAATGGCTGTTGTCTATGCTCGCAATGATTCTGGCGCCAGTACATACAGCCTTGGTTTACTTTACCGATGGGGAGGAACATGGACTGAGACGATCATCGACAACGGCACGAATACGGGGTATCATCCATCGGTTGCCATTGACCGAGATGGAGCCCTGCACATTGCCTACATCGATGATGTCAATGACAAGCTGCGCTACGCGACCAATGCCTCAGGGTCTTGGGTCTTGAGCACGCTTGGAAGCTCAACCTATGACAACGACGGGGGAAGAGGCACAGCCATCGTCGTTCATCCGATTACCAACGCCGTTCACATTGTTACAACCATCAACGATAATACCTATCGCGATTTGCAATACCACACGAATGAAAGCGGTTCTTGGGTCAATGAAACCATCACCAACACCTCGAAAGACGAGGGGCACGATCCTGTCATGGCCATGGACAGCGATGGCAACCTCCATGTCGCTTACTACTGTGATAATGGATGCAGTGATCTGCGACTATCAAGTCGAATGGACGGTGTGTGGCAGAACGAAACAGTTGCCAGTACGCTCAACGTCGGGAACACCCCTGACATTGTTATCGACTCACAAAATACAATCCATATTGTATCACAGTATGTTAACAACAAGCGAATCTACTTGCATTCTGGTACGCTTGGAAGCTGGACGGAGCAAACAGGGCTTTCCGGAGGAAGCGCCCATTGGCCAACGGTCGATGTTGACTCAAACGATGCTGTGCACATCTCGTATCATCTTGGAAACACGCAAAAGGACGTAATGTACATGACGAACGCTTCAGGCTCTTGGTCATCAGCGACAATGATTGCTGGATACGGTGGTTGGGGCAGTGATATGACGATTGATGCGAATGATGATATCTTCATTCCAAACATTGCCCCAGGCTTCAATGACCTTCAATTGACCACGGTGAAAGGTTCTGGACAAGGGTTGACCGTTCTTCCAATCTACGACATTTCACCGATGCTTCCTGATGGCCTTTCCATGAATTGGCGCAATGGAACCATCTCAGGTACGCCGACGCAAGCCCTTGCTAATACTACATTCACGGTGACGGTGACTGCGCTCGGTGCGACCACCACAGGTACCTTCACCCTCTACATCACCGGCGAGCCAGGCATCATCACGTACACCGACATCCAAGCCAGCAACCAGACCGCCATTACGACGGCAACGCCATCGTTCACCAACAACAGCACCAGCGGAACGGCTACGACGTGGGCGATCAGTCCAACATTACCGAACGGACTTTCCTTCGGTACCACCAACGGTAGCATATGGGGAACACCAACACTTGAACAAATCAAGACGAGCTATACGGTTTGGGCCAACAATACCGCTGGGTCATCCTCGACCACGATCAACATCACCATCGGTCCGATGGCGCCGGGTCCATTCGAGTACAACCCAGAAAACAACACGTGGACCAACAACACCGAGGTTCACCTCGCACCGCAATTCATCAACCAAACAACAGGAAACGGTTCGACGTGGCAGGTTGCTGACATACGGACAGCTACGAACGCAGGAAGTCTTCCTGGACTCCACATGAAACCACTCCGCATTGGTGATACCCTCTATTTCTCAGCCACTGATGGAAGCACAGGTCACGAGTTGTGGGCATACGATCTCACCAATCAATCCACATGGCAAGTTGCAGACATCCGAAGCGGTTCAGCTGATAGTAACCCTGGATTTTACTCGAGCATCGTTGTGGGCGATACACTCTATTTCTCAGCCAATGATGGAAGCACAGGTCATGAATTATGGGCGCACAACACCTCGAACGGAACGACATGGCAGGTTGCAAACATTCGTCCTGGCTCAAGTCAAAGCAATCCAGGAAGCAACATGATGCACGTCATCGACGGTGTGCTGTACTTCAACGCCCATGACGGTGACAAAGGCATGGAGCTGTGGAAGCACGACCCTTCGACAGAAACAACCTCACGTATCTACGATATCACTCCTGGTGGGCTGGGGAGTTCAACTGGAAAGTATCTGAATATCGTCGTTGGTGACGTGCTCTACTTCAGCGCACAAGATGGAAGCACAAGTCACGAACTCTGGGCATACAACACCTCCAACAGCAGCGATCCATGGCGTGTGATGGACATCAACAGTGGTTCTGGGGGTAGCAATCCCGGACAGTACATGCAACTGCTTGTTGGAGATACCATCTATTTCTCAGCCACTGATGGAAGCACAGGTCACGAGTTGTGGGCTCACGATACCTCTAACCACTCCACCTGGGAAGTGGCTGATATCAACACCTACATCATGATGAATGGCATGGGCATAGGAAGTAATCCGGGGGATAAGATGGCCATTTCTATTGGTGATATCATCTATTTCTCCGCCTATGAAGGAAGCACGGGCGAGGAACTGTGGGCGCATGACACCTCCAACCACTCCACGTGGCAAGTGGCCGATATCAACAACGCCAGTGCGGCGAGCGGCTCAGGTTCCAGTGGTGTAGGACAACATCTTCTCGCTTGGGTTGGCAGTACAATCTATTTCTCTGCTTACCATCCAAACA
>JAYYFM010000053.1:0-6963 GCA_036158745.1 Thermoplasmatota archaeon | reverse complement strand
GATCTGGGAAACGTCCAGTTTGAATTTCATCCAGTTGCGTCAAATCTTCGATTAAGGCAGAATCTAGACCTCCACCTAAGAGCGCAGAAGCGAGATTGATACCTGGCGACTCTTTTTCTGATGCTTCTTCAAGTTGCCAAACATCTTCGATTTCAGGACCTTCGAGCAGTGCTAGAGCATGCCATTCGATTCGGGGCCTCAACGATTGTGGATGAACGGTTGTTGGAAGGACACCATGCAGGACAATACGGCCTCCATCTGGGTCCTCCCAGACGATGTCTTCCCAGGACAATTCCACACTCAAGTGGTCACGTCCTTCACTGGTTGTTCAACCAGTCTTGCAAGGAGTTGACATCCCAACCTTGGTCAAAGTAGCCTTGAATCTCTTCTTGCGACCACTGCGGGAACTTCTGCATGGCTTCAGCCATCTCAGGACTGACGTCCGCAGGTGGTGCTGCAGGTTGTTCGTATTGACCGGGAAGCGAGGCATATGCCTTCGTGTCTTCTTCATCCTCGTAGAGATAGTCGTCCGTGTTGTTGTTACCACGTCGCATGACGACCAAGCCAACGATACCCATGACAAGAATCAGACCGATGAGAATGACGATGATCAACATCAGCATTCCAGAATCATCGCTTTCACTCGCAATCTTCACGTTGAAACTGTCACCACTGCTCGAACCGTTGTACAACAATTCGCCGGTGACATCGTCGAAGACGAGGTAGTACATTCCAGTGGTTGGATTGACGAACGACTCAAGCGTCACTTCGACATCGACTTCACCATCGATTTCAATAAGCGTCGATGTCACCGTTGTCTCAGTCACTGGGATTCCACCGTCAACGACCGACTGAATTCGCAAGGTCACCTCGCCTGCCTTTGAACCCGTATTGACCACTTCGATGGTCAACGTCATCGAATCGCCAACTTCAGGCGAGCGTGGTAAAAGGTCGATTTCCTTGACGGAGTAACTTGCCTCTTCGTAGATGAAGTTGTACAATGAATTGTATCGTGCTTCACCAGAGTAGATCGGTGCAACGGATCCATCGCCGGTCGGACCGCCACCAAGGACAGGAGAGCCTGCTGAATCAGCTCCAACAACCCAAAAGACAACTTCGATGTTGTTGATTTGTTCTTGCGTCGGCAATTCTTGGTCGATGGATGGCCACAGGTCAACACATTCTGCACTCGCAGCGTATCCACCTGCAACAGGCGTCAACGAAAGCGGTGCAGTGAGTGGATCGATTCCATGGATTTGTCCGTAGAATGGCCATGTTACATCGTTGGTCGGATCAACATAGAACTTCCATGCAACGGATACATCACCTTGGAACAGCGCTTCCTTTTCTTCAATTTGCAGCGAGACGTCGATGCAACGGAAGTTTGAGGTGGAAACGGATTCTTCGAGAACCGTACCTGCTTCATCTCGTGCAGTCCAAGTGTTGGATTTGACAGACGGTGCATTGGCGTCAACCTTGACTACGAATTCACCACAACCAAACGAGGTCGATGTTGCACAGAACGCTTCTGTTGTATCGACTGCTCCATCAGGGAGGTTGACCAGTTTGAATTGATACGTGTATTCGTTCGTCGATGTTGGTGCAGTAATGTTGATGTTGAAGGCACCACCCTTGAACGTGTGGTAGGTCGGTTGACCGTCTTGCTTGGTACCATCTGCACCACCAGCCCCATAGGCGAAGTATTGAACACCGCCAGCACTGCTTGACTGAGCCTCAAGTCGGGTGACTTCCATTGTGAGTTCCATTTCAGGCAGGATGTAGACACTGTCGAGAAGTCCGTCGATGTACGCAAATTGTCCTTCGAATGCGACTGTGTCGCCAGGGTAGACGTATCCTTCACGAACATCGGACGTGAATGGTTCGCTTACGTCACTGAAGTAAGGTGTGATCATTAAATCGTTCACGGCATCAGTGCGGACATCGAGTCGAATACCGTCTGAGTAGTACCATTGTGTGATTTCAGTGGTTGAACCGACAATCTTGCGCTTGTCGTTTCCATCCAAATCAGCGATCGAAATGACAGGGGATGCAAGGCTTTGCAGTCCGACGATTCCCCAATTAATTCGGATAGGAAGGTCGAGATAGAACTCATCCGTGAACGGATTGATGAGATAATCGCCGTCCATTCGCAGCAGTTGAGGGCCATCCGAGTCCTCTCCTTCAGGAACAATGGTAATGTGCGGACTGTCTGTCCATGCTGTTTCGTTTCGTGGGAAGTAATAGAGGGTGAGATCGTCACGGTCGTTGGTCAAATCGACCTGAATGTAGTCGATGTCTCTCCAACCGTTGCGGTCTTCCGCCTCGACAATGAGGTGGTACTCGTTTCCGGCATACATGGTTTGGTTCCAGTCGCCTTCGTACGATGGATGGTTCGAATTGAGCAAGGGCCGTCCAGCAGAATTCTCGATGTTGAACTTGAGAATCTCTGGAGATCGAGAAGGCATTGATGCGTAAGTTACCTCATCGTTGAAGATTCCAAATGAACCTCCATCGATGGCGTTTCCAGCAAGATCATAGCCTTTCAGATACATGCTCACACGGCCTACGGGGTCTTTCTCTTGGTTGGCCAAGTCGTTGTAATTGCCCGTGTAGTTTGCAGTTGGGTATTCACCGTCACCCGTCAAAGCAACCATGGCGTATTCGCTTTCGTCTGCAACACCGTCGCTGTTTGCATCGTGTTGGTACTCGACCCAGTAGTAGAGATCAATCGTTGCTGGCAAGTCTTGGAAATCCGTTACTCCGACCTTGACGTATTGATTGTTGGATGGAATGACCCACGTATCGTCGACAAGACTTCGCCAGTTGGATTCGTAATTTGGATCGACTTGTCCGTTCAAAACCTTCACTGAGACAAGCTCTGGCGCAAACTGATCGATGGTGAGGTTGAATGGGATAGCGCAATCGCTGTCTGGACGATAGACACTGGTTGGACAGACGGTGTCGCCACCCTCGTATCCGGTCATTCGGAATCGGTAGAAATGCTCACCTGCGGTGGTTGGACCCAAGTCCATTGTGTAATCGAAATCGCCACCGATGGTTCCTGTCTGGTTATCGATTTCAGTCCATTCAAAGACAGGCTCATCTCCAGAACTGTTGATGCTTCGCTCTTCGACTACAGTGAAGTAACTCAATGGATCAGGAGCAACATCGAGTGCCTCGAGTCGTACACTTCCCGTCATTCGAACATAGCGGTTCGTGTTTCCTGCATCAAGATCTTGAGAAACGCCCTCTTCGTTGATGACGTTGAATGCTGTAACACCAGCATCATTCTCAACAGCGTTCCCGCCTACTGGAGCGAGGACGATAGCATCTGGCAAACCATTAACGCCATTGGCAGCAGTTTGGCCAGCATAGATTCGGACCACCTGTGTGTCTTCCCAAACGTTGTTGACGGTGAATCGCCAGGTGATTTCCTTACCTTCGGTGATGTCTGCAGCCGAAGAAGCTTGCAGGGTGATGTAACCGTTAGAATTCTCCACTTCAGTAAATCCGTTCAAATCCGAGTAGGAGAGTTCAATCGTTCCAGTCTCCGATTCGAAGATGAGGGAGGCCTCTTGGAAGTTCGAACCAGTGAGTGAAGAAACGGTGTGCGAAGAAACAATCTCGTAGATTTCTCCGTTCGGGTAGAGACCAATTGGGTTTCCAACCAAGGACGCAGTTGTGGTGTATCCCGGAGAGGTTGAAACGGAGAGACTTGAGAAGGAAACACCGCCTCCGCTTGCAGCATGTACTGCGATTGGAACGGTTGCATATCCAACAGTGGATGTTGAGAGTGCAACACCTTGTGCGAGTTCTTCAGCAAAGTCGTTGGCTGTTGAGAGGTAGTGCGTGACATCGTAGACAACGTCAAGTCCAACCAAATCGATGGTTGCGCCACTGGTCGCGTTCAGGCTTTCAATGCTGAATCGGAATTTCTTCCACCCGTTTCCATTGGCATCAATGTGTGCGGTTGGTGTAAGACTGCTCTGCATGAGCGTATTGATCGCAGATGTAAGATTCATCTCCTCAGGATACATCTCCTGAGCACCTCGAGTCATGTTGCCGATATCACCCAATGCAACCTCTTCCAATCCAGACATGAGTTTCCAAGTGAATCCTTCGTTGGTATTGGTTGTTGAGAGAATCTGGTTGTTGTCGAATCCGACTTCAGCAGCGAGGATGGTCGAGCCTGCAGGGAGCATGAATTCTCCGCCGTCGACGGATCCAGAGAGGCCAAGTGTCAAGGTGCGTGTTTTTGCGCCGTAGTGTACATTGTTCGCATCCTTTGAACTGATAAACATCGTTTGGCGGCCAAACATGTCAAAGGCTGGCTCCGTGAAAGCATACTCGACGTCTCCGTCATCGGCAACGTCGATTTCGATTTGTTCTGCATGGTGGGCGAATTCCATATCGAACCACATACCTGCAACGTTGCACGGGTTCTGGTACGAAAGAATCGATGTGAAACCGAAGGCTGAATCAGGCATGCCGGCTGTTTCACCAAGCGTGTACTTCACACCATCTTGCATCATGATATCGTAGCCGTTGATAGAAACGGAAATTTCTGGAGATTCGGTACAATCGTCTTGAATCATCGGTGTGATCGATGCAATCGGATAACTGAAGTGTGATCGTTCCATTGCAGGTGAGTAAGAATGGTCGGCAATCTGTGGATTGTACATCATCAAATCGCCAAGACCTTGTGAGGCCCATATTCCGTTTTCTGGTGGATTCGGCGAGATGATGCTCTGATTAAATCCAGTGCCCACTCGAGTTCCAATGGAGAAGCCGTGGAGGGTTGGCGTAGAGAGTTGATCTGGACCCGAATCGAAGTTGAATCGGAAGTCAACGGTTGGATAGGTCGAGGAATTGATGCCCCACAATTCGTGGATTTGTCCAACCAACCCACTCATGCTGTTACCATCGTCGTCCGTGACCACTTGTCCAGTCAAGGAGTCGAGGACATCAACGGATAGAACAGCCGTCGAGGTTGTCTCGGCTTCAATGGCCAGAATTCCGTAGCCGTTTGGATGGTTTTCGCCGCCTTGGACATTCGGCAGGATGCCACGAACACCCATCCAACCTGATTGTGGCAGGGTACTTCCGAAGCGGAAGTTGTCGATGTACCATCCTGGCATGGAGGTCGTGTTGTAAATCGAATAACCGCTCTGAGCAGCGACATCGTTGTATTCCAAGACAAAGCGAAGTTCGATGTAGTTGCCTCCGTAATCCGAAAGGTCAATTTTGATGTTGGCCCATCCAGTCGGGTTAAAGGCAGACATGGATGTTCCACCGAGCGCATAGTCGTTGAACGATACACCGTTGCATCGGCCATCGATCTTGCTGTTTGAACCCTGATTGCCGACTTGGTAATATCCAGAGCCAAAGGAGAGACCTGTTGAATTCTGAATGTCGATGTCAATGTGGCCCCAAGGTGAAACGCTTGGGTCGAAGAACGCTGTTGGGGAAGAACGCATTTCAATGTACGCACAGTCGGGGTAACGGAAACTAGGGCTCGTTCCTGATGTTGCATGAGTCATCAGTTGGTGGAATGAATCGAAGTAGACGGACGGGTCTTTGATACCAGCACTGGACAAATCGAGTGTTGGAGAGTTGAGAACTTCCTTGAACGCAATGTTTCCGTTGTCATCCGTGTAATCGTTGTCATACAGGCCTGTCCCCCAGCAGTCGTCACCAGAAGCACAGTTTGCGGGGAGAATAGCGCCACCGAAGAGGGAACCATGGGACCAAGGTGCGCCTGAACTGAGTGGTGGGGAAGTGGCATCCATGAAGCCAGCCATGTCGCTCTCGAAATCTGTGAGGATTCCTTCAGCCTTCAGTGAAACAGGAGTCGAAACAGAACCGTCTTCGAACTGGAAGTCCTCTGCTTTTGAGAACGATGTGGTCTGTCCGTTGTAGTTTGGATTCCAAACACGAGGCATAGTTTCGATGTCAATTCGAGTGTGAGCACCATGAACTGCAGGGTCTGAACCAACCGCCATGCTTGCAGACGTGATCGATTCGCCCAGAGGCAAATCAACCGATCCATCGACGTTATCAGAATACGTTGTTGCATCGTTGAGCAGAATATCCACTTCGCTCGAACCTGAGCTGAAATTGGAGATGTTCGCCCCGCTTGCAAGAGGGGTCAAAACCATCAACATTACGAGGAAAAGCGCAATTTTTGTTCGTCGGTTTTCGTTGGCCATGGTGTCACCTAGACCTTGCGTATCAACACTGGACTAAAACTTCGTCGCTCTGTCGTCCTTCTCCTGTATAGTCCAAATGCCAAAAAATAAGCGACCATTGCCCCTTTTGACGCTAAGGGTTCATATCATATGGAGACGTGCGGCAACCATGAAACCATTCTCAACCGAACCGGTTACGCTGATTGAAGAAGTGTTTCCTCAAGACACGAATTCCTACGACACACTGTTTGGAGGGCGACTACTCTCAGTGATGGACAAAGCAGCAGGTATCGCTTGCTCCAAATTTGCACATCGTGAGTTCGTCACCATTTCCATTGACACGCTGACCTTCAAGGCTCCTGCTCGACAAGGCGATTTGATCGAAGTCACAGGACGGGTTGTGTTCACAAGTACGCACACTGCAGGCGTGAAGGTCACCGCTTGTGCCATGACAAAATCCGATTGGGAAACGCGAGTCATCTGCGAGGGCTATTTCTTCATGGTCGCTATCGATTCCATGATGCGCCCAATCCCGATTCCACAGTTGGAGCCAATGAGCGATGAGGAAAAGAAAGAATGGACCATCGCAGAGGAGATTCGCAACAATATGCTCTCCAAACGGAAATCCGCATAAGAGCATTGATGAAAGAATGCTTGGTGGGCACGAACATGCCCGTTTTGAACATTGCAATGGTCGGTGGTGATGACCTCGCAAGAGAACTCGCAAAACCTACCGACCAGCGTGACGTCCATACCTACGTCCACAAAGAAACGG